>JAQBNT010000233.1 GCA_028288445.1 Hymenobacter sp.
GAACTACAAAGTTCGCGCTACTTACTCAATTTTATGCTCGACGTTCTCATCATCGGAGCCGGCCCTGTGGGCCTCGCCTGCGCCCTCGAATGCCAGCGCCGCGGCCTGGCCACCGCCATTGTGGAAAAAGGGGCATTAGTCAACTCCCTCATCGGCTACCCCACCAACATGGAGTTTTTCTCCACCCCCGAGCTGCTCGAAATCGGCGGCTACCCTTTCCCCACGGCGCACTACAAGCCCCTGCGCGAAGATGCCCTCGACTACTACCAGCGCGTGGCCCGCGACGAAAAACTCGATGTCCGCTTGCATGAGAAGGTATTGAAGCTCGAAGGCGAGCAGGGCAATTTTACCATTACCACCGACAAAGGCGAAATCGCGACCCGCAACGTCATCGTGGCCACCGGCTTCTACGACCTGCCCAACCCGCTCAATGTGCCCGGCGAGGACCTGCCCCACGTCAGCCACTACTACAAAGAGCCTTATCAGCATGTGCTGCAACATGTCGTGGTCATCGGGGCCAAAAACTCCTCGGCCAAAGCCGCCCTGCAAATGACCCGCGCCGGGGCCAAAGTCACGCTCATCGTGCGCGGCCCCGCCATCAGTGATTCGGTGAAATACTGGATTCGCCCCGACCTCGTCAACCGCATTGCCGAAGGCCGCATCACGGCTCACTTCAACACCACCGTCACCGCCATCACCCCGGCGGCCATCGAAGTCCGCACGCCCGACGGCCCGCTCACCATTCCCACCGATTTCGTGTACGCCCTCACCGGCTACCACCCCGACGAGGCCCTGCTCGGCCGCCTCGGCGTGCAGCCCGACCCCGATGACGAGGCCTGCGCCCCGCTCTTCGACCCCGCCACCCACCAAACCACCCGGCCCGGCCTGTTCGTGGCCGGCACCGTGTGCGGCGGCCGCGCCACCAGCCGCTGGTTCATCGAAAACGGCCGGCACCACGCCCAACTCATTGCTGCCTACTTAGCCGGTTAGCGCCTCCGTCATGACGCGGCTTGCTACAAAAAAAGCGTCTTCCCCGGCCGGGGAAGACGCTTTTTTTGATGCTTGCTAAGCCCCTTACTGAGGGAATTTTACGCCACGGTACTGCGTAGCATCCACGCCGGGTACGGCCGCCCCGTACTTCGCATTGATGGCCTTAATCATCTCGTTGGCCACCACGGCGTAGCCGCGGGGCGTGGGGTGCACCCCGTCGAGCGAGAACAGGTTGCCCGTTACGAAAGCAGCGGTGTTGTTCACAGCATTCACGGCCAGACCGTTGGTAGCAACGCCGTTAAAGAACGTGTTGGAGTCGAACAGGGCCAGGCCTTTCTGGTTGGCAATGTTGGTGATGACATTGTTCAGCTCGGTAGTGCGGGTTTGCACGGACGTGATTTCAGCGGCATCCAACACTAGGCTGTTGGCCAGCGGGTTGGGCGGTGCAGCGGCACTTAAGCCAGTTGTTTGAGCCGTTGAGAGGCCCGTGATGACAATGCCCAGGCCCCGGGGGAGGGGGTTGGCCGTGGTCGAAGGCGTATTGATGACCGAGCTGGACGGCAGCAGCAGCAGGTCGGCAGCCGTGGCTTCGCGCACCGCAGGTGTGCCGGTGGTTGTGATAAACAGTCCGAAACGAATGCTGGCTGCCTGCGTCGGCGTCAGGCCCAGAGCCGCCGTGAGGCCGGCAACGGTGGTAGCCGGCACAACCCCGCTGCGCACTTGGGCAATGATACCGGCCGTGGGCACGGTGGTGAAGTACGGCACGTTCACCACGTTCGGAATGGTGGCGAGCAGCCCTTTGGCACCGCCAGCCGTCAGGATGTCGGTGATGGCCGAGTACTTCGTCGTGAACTCTGCCACGGGGGTCAGCGGGGCCGCCGTGCCGCCCGAGCTGGCATAGCCCAACACGTCGTTGTTGCCCAGCCAGTTGGTGAAGAACGTAGGTTTCAACGTCGTAACCCGCTCCTGCACGTACTGCTGGTACGAAGACGCGGCATTGGCCGTGCCCAGCAGGCGCTCAAAATAGTTGTTGAAGCCCAAGGGGTTGTTGAGGCCGTAGCCGGCGGTCTGAACGTCGGCCACCCGGATGCCGGGTACGCCCAGGTTCTGGTTGTTGACCGTGGACTTGGCCAACAGATTGGTCCGGGGCACCGGCGGCGTACCGACTACATCCAGGCTGCCGGGCACCACGGCCAGGCTGCTGGTTTCGGGCACAATCGTGGGCGAGCCGTTAACGAAACCCGTGATTTTGAGGTAGCCGGCCCCGTTGGACTGGTTCGGGCCATCGAACAGCGGCTGCACGAAAGCGCCGCCGCCCACCTGCGCAAATTGCTTGGCCAGAATGGACGGGTAAGAGTTCTGCTGGCCTTCCAGGTACAGGCCGTTGTCGGAGTAACCGGCGGTGAGGGAGTTGCCAACGGCGATGTAGGTAGTAAAGCTGGCCTGCCCGGCGCTCGATTTCGGGTCGTCGATATCGGGCTGGCAGCTGGTCAGGGCCAGGCCCATCAGGCTCAGTGCCGCCGCAGAAGATTTAAAAATCAGTTTCATATAATTACGAAGCTTAAAGTCGGGTGGGGAATTGCTTAGAACTTGTAGTGCAGGCCAATGCCGGGGATGTAGATATTGGTTTTGTAAGTGCCCGCCACCCGGTCGGTGGTGCCGTTGCTCACCAAGTCCTGCTGGCTCTGGCTGCGCTCCTTAAAGCCCTCAAACAGGAAGGAAGCATCCACCCCAAAGCTGTCCGTGATTTGATACGTAGCGCCCAGCGTGCCAATGGCACGGTCCGAATCAGGCGTTTCGGGACCAACAAAGCCGTCCCGCACGGCCGAGAAATCATACGCCGCGCCAGCGCGCACCGTCAGCTTGTCGTCGATTTTGTACTGGCCGCCCAGGCGGAAGGTGAGCGCGTCCTGGTACTGGCGCTTCGAGTTGCTGACGTTGCTGCCGCCCACCAGGCCGGTGTTGGCGTCGGTGGCGGCACCCGCGTTGCCGTTGTTGCCGCTAAATTTGAAGTCCAGGGACTGGTACGCGCTCCAGAACGTGAGCGATGCATCCAGGCCGATGGTGAGTTTTTCGGAAGGGTTGATGCCCACGCCCACGCTGGCCACGGCCGGCAGCGGCAGCGTGGCGCTGAACTGGGTGGCCGTGAACCCACGGTTGACGGTAGCCGCGCTGGCCCCGCCGGCCAGGCCGGTGAAGCTGACGTCGCCGCTTTCCACCGTGGCGTCAATCTTGGAACGGTAGCTCACGCCCACGCTCAGCTTGTCCGAGGGCTTGAAGTAAATGCCGGCATTGTAGCCAAACTGCGTTTTGGTGGTGCCGTCCAGGGTGATGTGGGCCGGGCCGGTGGGCAGCGGAATGTCCTTTTGCAGGTTCACCGAGCCGTAGGCCAGAATCATCAGGCCGGCACCCACGCTCAGCTGGGGCGTGAGGGCATAGGAGAAAGTAGGCTGCACGTACACCGATTGCAGGTTGATTTCGGTGAGGGCAAAGCGGCCTTCCCAGTCGTCGGCGTACTTCAGCTTGCTGCCGTAGGGCGTATACACGGCCACGCCAAACTTGTACTTGGCGTCTTTCGGCCCGAAAGAGGCATAGAAGTTAAACGGAGTAACTACTTCGTTCTGGAGCGTACGCTGCGGGCCGCCGTCGGCACTGCGGAAGCTGGAACGGGCCAAAGCGGCGTTCACACCCACCTGCACGCCGTTTTCGCGCACCATGGCCAGGGCTCCGGGGTTGTAGAACATGGCGGCTTGGTCCAGCGACAGGCCCACGCCGACGTTGCCCATGCCAATATTTTTCTGGCCGCCCAAGCTCACTTGAAATCCGCTGGCCGACGCCGCCGACGCGCTGACCAGCAGCGTGCCCCCCGCAAGGAGTAGTGTTTTTACCGTCATAAAAAAAAGAAAAATTAGGTGGGTTAGGTTGTGGGCTTAAAAGTAACGGAAAATTTCACGCCATTTGTTAGGCAAGCCGAATATTTCACCCGTTTCAATCGTTTGACGCGGCATTCGCCCGCCTTCCGCCCAGCCCGTACCTTTGCCCCCATGATTCTTCGCGCCGACCACCTCGTTAAAAAATACAAAGCCCGCACCGTCGTCAACGACATGTCGGTGACCGTGGAGCAAGGCGAAATCGTGGGCCTGCTCGGGCCCAACGGGGCCGGCAAAACCACCTGCTTCTACATGATGGTGGGCATGGTGAAGCCCAATGCTGGTCGCATCTTTCTGGATAACACCGAGATAACCACCATGCCCATCTACCAGCGGGCGCGCCTCGGGGTAGGCTACCTGGCCCAGGAAGCCAGCGTGTTCCGCGACCTGAGCGTGGAGGAAAACATCATGGCCGTGCTCGAAATGACCAGTATGAAAAAGCAGGCCCGGCAGGATAAGGTGGAGGAAATGCTCGAAGAGTTTAGCCTGACCCATGTGCGCAAAAACTTGGGGAAAGTATTGAGTGGGGGCGAGCGCCGCCGCACCGAAATAGCCCGCGCCCTGGCCGTGGACCCCAAATTCGTGTTGCTCGACGAGCCCTTCGCCGGCGTCGACCCCATTGCCACCGAAGAAATCCAGGGCATCGTGGCCAAGCTCAAGCACCGCGGCATCGGCGTGCTCATCACCGACCACGACGTGAACTCCACCCTCAGCATCGTGGACCGCGCCTACCTGCTCTTTGAGGGCAAGCTCCTCAAGGCCGGCACCGCCGAAGAGCTGGCCGGCGACGAAACCGTGCGCCGCGTATACCTGGGCAAGAATTTCGAACTGAAGCGCAACGTGTGATTGATAATTATGAATTAAAAATTAGGAGTTATGAATTCAAATCGGACTCGGATGGCAGAATATTGCGCTTGCTTTCAGGTGTTCCACGCATAATTCATAACTCCTAATTCATAATTGAACCCGATGCTCGACCAGCTACTCGCTCATGCCGTCCAACTCAGCAGCCTGCCGCGGCTGGCCCGCATCCGGCAGCAGCCGCAGGAGGTGCAGGCGCGGCTGCTGCGGGGGCTGTTGCGCCGGGCGCAGGGCACAGAGTGGGGCCGCCGCTACGGGTTCGGGGAGCACATGACGCCCGCCGACTTTGCCCGGCGCGTGCCCGTGAGCACCTACGAGCAGCTGTACCCGGAGCTGGAAAAAGTGCTGCGCGGCCAGCCCGATGTGCTCTGGCCCGGCCGCCCGCAGTGGTTTGCCAAAAGCAGCGGCACCACCAACGCCCGCAGCAAGTACATCCCCGTCACGGCCGAGGCCCTGCACGACTGCCACTACCGCGCCGGACGCGACATGCTGGCCCTAAGCACGCACCTCTACCCCCGCGAGCGGCTGCTGGCCGGCAAAACGCTGTCGCTGGGCGGCGCGCATGCCTCCAATCCCTTCCGGCCCCACGAGCCAGCCTCGCGGGTCGGCGACGTGTCGGCCGTCATCATGGCGCAGCTGCCGGCCTGGGCCGAAATATTGCGCACCCCGCCCATCAAGATGGCCCTGCTGGATGAATGGGAGGAGAAAATAGAGCGCATTGCCCGCCACGTACTGCGGCAGGACGTGCGGGTGCTGGCCGGCGTGCCCACCTGGACGGTGGTGCTCCTGCGCCGCGTGGTGGCCCTGGCCGGGGCCGACAACATTACCCAGGTGTGGCCGCAGTTGCGGCTGTTTCTGCACGGCGCGGTGGCGTTTGGGCCGTACCGCGAGCTGTTTCGCCAGCTCATTCCCGATGCGCGCATGCGCTACCTTGAAATCTACAATGCCTCGGAAGGCTACTTCGCCTTGCAGGACGAGCCCGCGAGCGAAGACCTGCTGCTGCTGCTCGACCACGGCATCTACTACGAATTTCTACCCGCCGACCAGTGGGCCGCCCCCGACCCGCGCCCCGTGTCCCTGGCCGAAGTGGAGCTGCACCGCCCCTACGCCCTGGTCATCAGCACCAATGCCGGCCTGTGGCGCTACCTCGTGGGGGATACGGTGCGCTTTACCTCGCTGGCTCCGTACCGGGTCCGTATTACCGGCCGCACTAAGCACTTTCTCAATGCCTTCGGCGAAGAAGTGGTGATTGAAACGGCCGAGGCGGCCGTGGCCGCCGCCAGCCACGCCACCGGCTTGCTGGTACATGATTTCACGGCCGCCCCGGTCTGGTTCGCGGCCGACAGCGCCACCTCGCGGGGCGGGCACGAGTGGGCGGTTGAGTTTGCCGCCACTCCCGCCGCGCCCGATTTGGCCCGGTTCGGAGCCGTGCTCGATGCCACGCTCTGCGCCCTGAACTCTGACTACGCGGCCAAGCGGCACCGCAGCTTGGCCTTGGCCCCGCCCAAAGTGCGAGCCGTACCCAGCGGCACTTTCGAGGCGTGGCTGGCCCACCAGGGCAAGCTGGGCGGCCAGCACAAAGTACCGCGCCTGCTCAACTCGCGCGAGGTGCTGGAGGCCGTGCTGCGGGCCGCCAGCGGAGCAATGAGAGCGGTATAACAACTAATTCTGTGCGCTTTCTGTAGCCATTTATGGCGTCAAATATGCGTTTGGCATAGAGGACTTGGACTTTAGTCGAATTTGACTTCTATATATTACGTTAGAAGTGGTAATATTACCGTCATATTCCCACCATATGTCCTACACCACCGAATTGTCAACGGCCCAAAAGTCAGCGTATAAGCGCCCCTACAAGTCCCGGCAGCAGCGCCGCGAGTCCGACCGTCGCAAGCACGACGAATCCAGCGACATGAAATTTCTGGTGCGCATAGCCGTGGGCGTGGCCCTCGTGCTGGTCGTGGCCCTGGCGTTTGTGATTAAAGGGGCCATGAGCCCGGCCGGGCCTGCTACTACCGAAGCGCTGCAATAGCGTTTCGGGGCCAGGCGCTACTCGTCAAGCATCCCACCGAAGAGGCCGCCCAATACCCCGCCGCTTTCTTTCTGGGCATTGCCGCCGCCCGGGGCCAAGGCCCGGATGAGTTTTTTAACAGGCATGGATTGCAGCCACACGCGGCCACTGCCGCGCAGCGTGGCCAGCAACAGCCCCTCGCCCCCGAATATCATCGACTTGAGGCCGCCTGCCCGGGCCACACTGAAATCGATGCCTGGCTCAAAGGCTACTACGCAGCCGGTATCCACGCGCAGCAGCTCGTTGTTGAGGCGCTTTTCGATGATGGTGCCGCCCGCGTGCACGAAGGCTTTGCCGTCGCCAGTGAGCTTTTGGAGGATGAAGCCCTCGCCGCCGAACAGGCCGGCCCCGAATTTCTGGTTGAAGTGAAGGCTGATTTTGGTGCCCCGCGCGGCGGCCAGAAAACCGTCTTTTTGCACGATGAGGCCGGCGGGCATGTCCCGCAAATCGACCGCGATAATGGTACCGGGATAAGGGGCTGAGAAAGCCACCTTGCTTTTGCCAAAGCTGCCCCGGTGCGTGAAGTGGGTGAGAAACAACGACTCGCCGGTGATGAGGCGGGTGCCGGCCGAGAACAGCTTGCCCATCAGGCCCTGGTCGGGCTCGGAGCCGTCGCCCATCTTGGTTTCAAAGGCAATGGCTTCTTCCATGTACACCATGGCCCCGGCCTCGGCAATAACCGTCTCATTGGGGTCGAGCTCAATTTCAAGTACCTGAATATCGGAGCCGAGGATGCGGTAGTCAACGTCGTGGGAAGTCATGGCGGGGCGAATGGTTGGTGCGGCCAAAGATAGAGCCGCCGCCATGTCCACGCGTAAGCCAACCGGTTTTTATCCCCGTATAATTTTAGCCGAAAAGGGGAGCCCGGCGCACAATTTTTCGGCGGGCTTGCGTTGAGGAATACTTTTAACTAAATTTATAGTTAATCTTAACTGCCTTACCGTATGCGCCTTGCTCGCCCGCTCCTCCTGGGTTGTTTTGCTCTGCTGCTGAACGCCTGCGCCGGCTCGCGGGGCACCATGCACTACGGCCCCCGGGGCTTCTGGCGGCCCAACCGCTTCGACCGCCACGGGCTGGAAACCGGGCGCTGGCGCACGTATTACGACTCGGCCGACCGGCAGCCCTTCACGGCGGGACATTACCGCCACGGCCGGCCGGTACGTACGTTTCGCTACTACGCCCCCACGGGCCAGCTCGACCGCAGCGAGCAGTACCACCGCGAAGGCTTTTGTGAGGTAACGTACTGGCACCCCGGCGGACAGGTGGCCCGTCGGGGCCACGCCCAATGGGTAATCGGCAGCGGCAAAACGCCCCGCTTCTACTGGTTTGGCCCGTGGACGAGCTACAACGAAGCCGGCCAGATTACCAGCACCCAGACCTACGCCGACGGCACCCTGACCCGCACCGAAACCTACGAAAACGGCCAGCTAACGCAGGTCGAAACCTTTGATAAAGACAGGCGCACCCGCGTCGAAACCTACGCCAACGGCCAACTCATCAAAGTGGAGTCCTTTGAGAAAGGCCTGCGTACGGGCACCAGCAACACACTGTAAGCGAGCAACATTTACTCTTCCAACGGGAGTTCACCACGAGTTTCGGCGGCTTCCTTGTCGGGGTCGCCCACGGTTTTCTTGCGTTTGGCCTCGCGGCTAGTGCGCTTGATGAAGTCCTCATCCGACTCTTCGGGCTCGGCGTGGCCGTCTTCGATGGGGAAGTTGGCATCTTCGGCGTCATCATCGCCGGGTTTTTCGCCGAACTGACCGGCGCGGTCCACCAGCTTTTTATCGCGCACATGGCGGCCCAAAAACTGGTTTATCTGCTCGATGGAGTAGTTGGACGTGATTTCGCCCAGCGGGTTCACCCCAATCTCAAAACCCTCCAGCTCTTTGTGAACGCGGGCTTTTTTGGCGGGGTCGGTGGTAGCTTTTTTGGGCTTGACGGGTTTCTTGGCCATGACGGGATGCGGAAACGGAGAAATACTCCGTTGCTGTACGCGAAATCACGGGTTTGGGTGATAGTAAGCCAGCTTCAAAGCTAAAAAAGAAGGTATAGCCGGCTTCCGCAAGGCCCAGGCTTTAGCTGTGGCGGCTGCGGGCCAGCAGCTCGGATTTGGAATTGATTTGCAGCTTGTCGTACACCGTGCGGATGTGGGCGCGCACGGTATTCAGGCTGATGCCGAGGCGGTCGGCCACCAGCTTGTAACTCAGGCCCTGCTCCAGGGCTTCCACAATCTGCTGCTCGCGCGGGGTGAGGGCAGTGGCCGGTGCAGCGGGCCGGAAGTAGCGCATCACGTGCCGCGCAATGGCCGGCGACATGGGTGAGCCGCCCGCCAGCACATCCAGCAGGGCCTGCTTGATGGCCGGCAGCGGCGTGCTCTTCACCAAGTAGCCCACCGCGCCGGCGCACAGGGCCTGAAAAGTTCGCTCGGCATCCTGATACACGGTGATGAGCACCACTTCGGCCTGCGGGGCCAGCTCCCGAATCAGCCCCACGCCCTCGATGCCCGTAGCGCCGGGCAGGCCGATATCGGACAGCACCAGGCGCGGCGCGGCGGTGCCGTCGGCCAGTAGTCTCAGCAGCTCTTCTACCGAGCCCGCCACGGCCACGCACTCAAACTCCGGTTGCGCGCACAGGTACGTATGCAGTGCCTCGCGGATGGCGGGCTGGTCTTCCACAATGGCCAGGCGAATTTTCATAGGGCAAAGGTCCGGCGTATTTGCAAGCGGCGGTATCGCATGTTGATGCGATGCCAGGTGGTGATGTGGCTCTTTTATTTAGCATTAAGTAGCTCAGGCAGTCTTCTTCAGCCCAAAGGCCCGGCGCGGACTGGCCAGCGGCACCGCCACCTGCACCCGGAAGCCGCCGCCGGTTACGGGGGCGGCGGTAGCTGCCCCACCCATGGCTTCGGCCCGCGTGGCCATGTTGCGCAGGCCGTGGCCCGAGCGTCGGCCGGTGCTGGCTTGGGCCGGGTCGGGGCTGGGGGCGTTGTCGTGGATTTCCAGCACCAGTTGGGGCAGGCTGCTGGCTACGTAACGCAGGTGCACGGCCACGGCGGTAGCGCCGGCAGCGTGCTTTAATACGTTGTGCAGGCTCTCCTTGTAAATAAGGTACAGGTTGCGGCGCAGCAGCACTGATAACCGCTGGTCGGGGAGGTCGGCCGGAAAATCGAACGTTACTTCGAGGCCCGCCAGGCCCAGCACCTCGTAGGCGTAGTCGCGCATGCGGTCCAGCAGGTCGGGCAGGTGGTCGTTGTGGGCGTCGAGGCTCCACACCACGTCGTTGAGCTGGCGCACGGCCGAGCGGCTGGCTTCGGTGATTTCGCCCAGCTGCTGGCGCTGGCCGGCCGCATCGGCCAAGCCTTCCTGGAGCAGGCTGCTTTGCAAGGAAATCTGGCTCAGCAGGGTGCCCACATCATCGTGCAGGTCGGCGGCCAGGGTGTTGCGCAGGGCTGTTTCGCGGCGGCGCTGGCGCTGGCGGTAGCGCCACAGCAGGGCCGCTCCGCCCATTGCGGCCAGTAGCAGCAGCACCAGCAGGCCGGCCACCAGGCGCTGCCGCCGCAAGCGGGCCAACTCTTCCTGCTGGCCCAGCAGCAGTAGCTCGGCGCGGTGCTGGGCGGCCGCGTGGTTGAAGCGCAGGGCGGCGGTGCGGCGGCTCACGTCGGCCCCGTGCAGGCTGTCGTTATAGGTATCGAAGCGGCGCTGGTCCTGGTAGGCGGCGGCCCAGCTGCCCTGCGCGGCGTGGGCCTGGGCCAGCACTTCGTAGGCCGAGTGCAGGCCTTCGAGGGACCGGGCCTGGGCGCTGGCCTGGCGGCTGCGGGTGGCGTAGGCCAGGGCGCTGTCGGGGCGGTTCTGGTGCAGCCAGGTGCGGCCCAGCAGCGCCAGCAGCTGCGGCACCAGCAGCACGTCTTGGGCTTCGGCGGCCTCGTGCAGGGCGGTGCGGGCCAGAGGTAGGGCGGCGGCGTGGTCGCCCAGGCGTTCCATCACATCGGCCAGGTGGAAGCGCATGGTGCGCACCGTGGCCTGGTCGGCCACGGCAATGCGGTGACTCACGGCAATGCTCAGGCCGTAGAAGCGGCGGGCTTCGGCCCAGTTGCCCTGGGCGCGGCTGAGCTCACCCAGCTCCGCCATAATCAGGTTGATGCGGTCGGGGTAATCGTGGTGGCGGGCAATGGCCAGGGCTTCCAGCAAGTACTGCCGGGCCGGGCCAAACTCGCCCAGCCGGGTGTAGAGGCTGGCCGCGTGGATTTTCAGGCTGGTATGGAAGCGCCGCTCATTGCCCGTCGAGCTAATGGCCATGCCGCGTAGGCAGTAGTCAAGCGCCTCGGCTAGGCGGCCCTGCTGGTCGGCAATGCGGGCCAGTCGGCCCAGGCCGCGCATCTGCCCACCCAGGTCGTGCAGACGGGTGAATTCGCGGCTGGACTCCTGCAGCGGCACACGGGCCGAGTCGTACTCGGCCAGGGCAATGTGGTAGTCGGCCAGGCTCAGCAGGGCTTCGGCCAGGAAATCGCGGTAGCCCACGCGGCGTGCCAGCCCAACGGCTTCCCGGCGGAAGGGGCCGGCCTCGCCGGCATCCACTTCCATCAGCTCATCGCCTAAGTCACACAATAGCTCCACCCTCACCGTATCGGCCTGCGGATGGCTGCGTAGCAGGGCCTTCAGGCTGTCGATGCGTTGGAGTGCTGCCGGCGTTTGAGCTGCCGCCTGCCGGGGCAGCCCAGCGCCCACGCCCAGCAGCCCGCAGATAACGGCAACAAAGGTTCGGAAAGCCGGCAGGTAACGCCCGTATACAGCCACGGCATGAACAAATAATGACTTCCGGGTGCCAGCCGTCGGGTAATGTAAACGTTTAGGGAAGATTGCCAGGGTGGTGTTGAAGACAAATGCCTGCCAAAGTTATGCGATAGTAGCCAATGGCTATAGCTGCATAAATCGATAGTTTGGGCACTTTCTCTATTATCCTCAATGGGATGCGAGCTCCTACGCCTCAGTAAAAAAAGCCCGGCCGCCTGATACAAGCAGCCGGGCTCTAAGCCGCAGTCGAAACCAAATTTATGCCGCTACGGGAATAGTGGCCACGGCCGCGCGCAGGCGGTCGGCCACTTCGGGCACACCCAGAATCACGAGCGTCTCGAACAAATCCGGGCCAGCGGCGGCCCCGGTCACGGCCACGCGCAGGGCTTGCAGCACCTGGCCGGGCTTCAGACCCTGGGCCGCCATCGTGTCGTTGAACAAGGTTTTCAGGCCTTCGGCCGAAACCTCGGGAGTCGTGGGCAGCGCCTCGGCGTAGGCCGTGAGGGCGGTGGCCACGGGGCCGTTCCACTTCTTGCTCACCACGGTTTCGTCGTAGGCCGTGGGGGCCTGGAAGAAGTATTTGGCCTCCTGCCAGAAGTCGTTCGGAAAGCTCACCCGTTCCTTCATCACGCCCACAATCTGCTCGGCTTTCTCCTGCGAGCACACAATGGCGTGCTCGTGCAGAGCTGTGAGGAGGTAAGGAGCCAACTCGGCGTTGGACTTGGCACGCAGGTAGTGTTCGTTGAACCACTTCACCTTATTCTGGTCGAACTTGGCCGGCGACTTGCTCACGCGCTCAATCGAGAAAGCCTGAATCAGCTCGTCCATCGAGAAAATCTCCTGCTGCGTGCCGGGGTTCCAGCCCAGGAAGGCCAGGAAGTTCACCAGCGCCTCGGGCAGGTAGCCGTCTTCGCGGTAACCGCGGCTCAGAGTAGCTTCGCCGGTTTCGGCGTCGGTACCGTGCCACTCCAGCGGGAACACCGGGAAGCCGAGGCGGTCGCCGTCGCGCTTGCTCAGCTTGCCGGTGCCGTCGGGCTTCAGCAGCAGGGGCAGGTGGGCAAACTGGGGCATCGTCTTCTCCCAGCCTAGGTAGCGGTACAGCAGCACGTGCAGCGGCGCGCTCGGGAGCCACTCTTCGCCCCGGATTACGTGCGAGATTTCCATCAAATGGTCGTCCACGATGTTGGCCAAATGGTAGGTCGGCATGCCGTCCGACTTCATCAGCACCTTGTCATCCACGGCCGAGGAATGCACCACCACCCAGCCGCGAATCAAATCCTGAAAGCGGATTTCCTCTTTGCGGGGCACCTTCAGGCGAATCACGTACTGCGCGCCGCCGTCCAACAGCGCTTTCACCTCGTCCTCGGGCAGGGTGAGGGAGTTGCGCATTTGGGCGCGGGTGATGGAGTTGTACTGCGGATTGGGCACCTTGGCAGCCTGCAGGCGGGCGCGCATGGCGTCCAGCTCCTCGGGCGTATCGAAGGCGTAATAGGCGTGGCCGTCGGCGATGAGCTGGTCGGCGTACTGCTTGTACATGGGCTTGCGCTCGCTCTGCTTGTAGGGGCCGTGGGGGCCACCCACGCCCTGGCCTTCGTCAATCACGATGCCGCACCAAGCCAGCGCTTCCAGAATGTACTCCTCGGCACCGGGCACGAAGCGGTTTTGGTCCGTATCCTCAATGCGAAGCAGCATTTTGCCGCCCAGCTTGCGGGCCAGCAGGTAGTTATACAGGGCGGTGCGAACGCCGCCAATGTGCAGCGGCCCGGTGGGCGAAGGTGCGAAACGCACCCGGACTTCTCTCTCGGTCATAACAGAAAAAAAGCGCGCCCCGGGGTTCGGAACGCGCCGCAAAGGTAAGGCTGTTTGTCATCCTGAGCGCAGCGAAGGACCTTATCATCTAGCCGCGAATCGTTCAATCGCAATAAGGTCCTTCGCTGCGCTCAGGATGACAAATGACTTATCCCCGGTTCTTAAACCCCAGCCAGAGCACCAGCCCCAGCAGCGTGATGCCGCTCCGAATACCCCAGGCCACGGCGGAACCCCACTGGTCAATCCACGTCAGAAAAACGTAGTGAATGTTGGGGTTGATAAACGGCAGCGCCAGCGAAATAAGCCCAATAATGAGCAGGCCGAGTCCAAGTTCTTTCATGCGATGAGGGCGTTGGGTTAGAAAAGTGATTTCCAGCCCAACGCCCACATTGCCGGGATATTATGCACCTACGGCGATGCAGGAAATTTCCACCTCCACGTCGCGCGGCAGGCGGCTCACTTCCACCGTTTCGCGGGCCGGGGCCGTGGCATCGTCGAAGTAAGAGCCATACACCTGGTTGATGGTGCCGAAGTTGCCGAGGTCCTTCACGAAGATGCTGCACTTCACCACATCGGTCAGGGCGAGGCCGGCGGCGGCTAGCACGGCGGTCAGGTTCTTCAGTACCTGGTGCGTCTGGGCGGCCACGTCGCCGGCCACTAGCTGCCCGCCCGCATCCAGCGGTATCTGGCCCGAAACGTACACGGTATTGCCCGCTTTCACGGCTTGCGAGTAGGGGCCGATGGGAGCCGGAGCCTGGTCGGTGAGGATAATCTGGTGGGCCATATTGGTGATTTGGTGGATTGGTGAATTATGGAATGCAAATAACGCGAGAAGCCGCCCCTGTTTCCAGAAGCGGCTTCTCTTGAGCAAGTTTTAGAAACTCACTAATTCACAATTTACTACTCCACCGTCACCGACTTCGCCAGGTTGCGGGGCTGGTCGACGTTGCAGCCGCGCAGCACGGCAATGTGGTAGGAGAGGAGCTGCAACGGCACCACCGATACCAGCGGCATCAGCACTTCCGAGGTATGAGGCACTTCAATCACGTATTCGGCCATGGCTGGAATTACGGTGTCGCCCTCGCTCACGATGGCGATGATGCGGCCCTTGCGGGCTTTCACTTCCTGAATGTTGCTCACCACCTTCTCGTACGAGCTGTCGCGGGTGGCAATCACCACCATCGGCATGTTCTCGTCAATCAGGGCGATGGGGCCGTGCTTCATTTCGGCGGCCGGGTAGCCTTCAGCGTGGATGTAGCTGATTTCCTTGAGTTTCAAAGCGCCTTCCAGGGCAACCGGGAAGTTGTAGCCCCGGCCCAGGTACAGGAAGTTGGTAGCATCCTTAAACTCCTCGGCAATCTCCTGAATCTGGGCGTCCAGCTCCAGGGCCTTGGTCACTTTGGCCGGAATCGTCTCCAATTCCACCATCAGCTCGCGCAGCTTGGTGTCGGTGATGGTGCCGCGCTTCTGGCCCATAATCATGGCCAGCAGCGTGAGAACCGTCACCTGGGCCGTGAAGGCTTTGGTCGAAGCCACCCCGATTTCGGGACCGGCGTGGGTGTAAGCTCCTGCATCGGTAGCGCGGGCAATGCTGCTGCCCACCACGTTGCACACGCCGAAGATGGTAGCGCCCTTGCTCTTGGCCAACTCAATGGCGGCCAGCGTATCGGCCGTCTCGCCGCTCTGCGAAATGGCAATTACGATGTCGCGCTCGGTGATAATCGGGTTGCGGTAGCGGAATTCCGACGCATACTCCACTTCCACCGGAATGCGGGCCAGGTCCTCAATCAGGTACTCGGCCACGAGGCCGGCATGCCAGCTGGTGCCGCAGGCCACGATAATGATGCGCTGGGCATTGATAAACTTCTGCTCGTAGGCCCGGATGCCGCCCATGTTCAGGTGGCCAGCTTCCAGTTCCAGGCGGCCGCGCATGGAGTCGAGGATGGAGCGGGGCTGCTCAAAAATCTCCTTCAGCATGAAGTGCGGGTAACCGCCCTTCTCAATGGAATCCAACTCCATTTCCAGCTTCTGGATGTAAGGCGTCTGGCTCACGTCCTCGCGGCTGCGGATTTCCAGCTGGCCGTCGCGGATAACCACGATTTCGTAGTCGTTCACATACACCACTTCATTGGTGTACTCGATGATGGGCGTGGCATCGGAGGCGATAAAAAACTCGCCTTCGCCGATGCCAATCACCATCGGCGAGCCTTTGCGGGCCGCGATGAGCTGGTTGGGCGCGTCCTTGCTGAGCACCACGATGGCGTAGGCACCTATCACCTCGTGCAGGGCCAAGCGCACGGCTTCTTCGAGCGAGCAGCTGTTCTGCTTCTGGATTTCCTCAATCAGATTCACGAAAACCTCCGTGTCCGTATCGGAATGAAAAACGTGGCCTTGCAGCTGCAAGTGCGTTTTCAGCGCCGCGTAATTCTCAATAATGCCGTTGTGAATGATGGCAATGCGCTCCGACGTGGAGTAATGCGGGTGGGCATTTACGTCATTGGGCTCGCCGTGGGTGGCCCAACGGGTGTGGCCCATGCCCACGTTGGCGTGGGTGTTTTTGTCGCTCAGGAAATTTTCCAGTTCCGCGACTTTGCCCTTTTTCTTATAGACACTCAACTCGCCGTTGAGCAGCGCTACGCCCGCCGAGTCGTACCCGCGGTATTCGAGCCGATGCAGGCCTTTGAGGATAATAGGGCAGGCCTCACGATGGCCCAAATAAGCAACAATGCCGCACATGGCAAACGGGTTTAAAGTTGTTGAAAATCAGAAGATAAATGGGGCCGGATAATAGGACACCCGCCCGGCGCTAGCGCTGGGAGTAATACACACGCAAAGTTATTTTTGCGGCATCAATAGCCGCCCGGTCAAGGCTCAGGGTATTAAAGCCAAGGTTGCCGTAGGAACGGAGGTTGGGCACCAGCACCAGGGCATCGGGGGTGCTATCGAGTTTGTTGGTCAGGTAAGCCTGTAGGTAGGTCGTAACGGGAATGCTGTAGTACGGCTGGGTTGAAGTTCCGTCGACCAGCAAGCTGTAGGCGGGGTAGCCCGCGCTTACCTGGGGCGCTCCGTCGGCCTGCACTACCCGGTCAACGGTCGTATAGTTCACGATGCGTTGCAACACCTCGTTCGCGGTGTTCACTTCCAGGGCATAGAGCCGGGCCGGATTGGTGAACAGGGCGTTGGAAAAGGGTTTCACCGGTACGCGCAACTCGGCGCGGTTTATCGTCAATCCCGGCTTGGCGGCCAGGGCGGCCAGGCCCGTGAAGGCAATGCGCGTACCCAGTCCCGTGCCTTCCTGCGCGTAGCTGGTATTGTTCAGGTCGCCCGAGGCCACAAAGCCGGGGCGAGTAGCCAGGGCTTGCAGCGCCGGGGGCAGCGTATTGGTAATCTGCGTGTAATAGCGCGGGTTGCTGGCAGCAGAAGTCCCAGTGGACATATAAGCCGATACCGGGCCGAAGTACATGCCGTAAAGGTGCTTCAGCACATTGCTGGTAGCGCCCGTCGAGTGGAAATAAACGATAATGCGCGGCAGGCCATTCTGGCCAAAGCTCAGAATATTTCCATTGTGGCTGGCGCTGGGCACCACGGCAATGCCTTTCAGCAAGGCATCAAACTGGGCCTGCGTGAAGCTGGACTGCTGAAGCTTCTGAAAGAAATCGGTAAAAAACGGCGAGGCTACCGCTGGCTGCCCGGCGGTGGCCGTGGTGCGTTGCAATATCAGGCGCACGGTGGGGTCGGGCGCGATGGTCGTCACCGCCGGAACAGCGGGGTTGGCAGCGGTAGCCGCCACGGCCGCCGTCACGATTTGCACCTGCGTGCGGTCGAGGCGGCTGGTCAGGTTCTGGCCCAGCAGGGCACCTACCGGAGTGCTGGTGCTCGCATCATACACCTGTCGGTCGTCGAGCGACTTAGGGAGCTGATAAACATCGTATTGCACCGGAGTGGTGCTGCCATTCACTTGGTCGAAGCCCAATACCATCACCACCGAATCCAGCACCGGAGTGGTGAATTTTGATGGCAAGGAGTCGGCTACGGCACCGTTTAGTAAGTTGAAGTACGCCCGGGCTTCGGTCTGGCCAGCCACGTTGTCGTTGAGGCGGCCGATGAGGAAGTGGTCCGTTTTGAGGCTTTGCACCGGTGCCAGGCGCACGGTGCCGCTCGTCACGGGCAAGTCCAGGTATTGGGTGCTGATGCCGGTGGTATCGGGCAGGTCCACGTTGAGGGCGGTGCCCGTGTCGCAGCCCGTGAGGGCCAGGGCGGCAAACGCTACCAGAGGAGCACAGCGGCTAGTTAGCCAATTCATTGTAGAGCGCTAGGTAAGAAGAGTGCAGGTTTTCGTCGGTAGCCACCTGGCTGAGCTTGTTGTGCAGGGCGTATTCCTGGAACATGCCGTTCATGTTGTCCGAAAAATCCTCGTCGGACCGCACTACGGTATCGGCATACTCCATGCCCATTTTGATGAAGCCGCTGAAATCAGCGGTTTTCAACGAAGCCATCATGGCATCGTCGATGTCGAGCATCTTGGCTTTTTCGAGGATGTTGCCCTCAAATTTGTCCATGAACTCGTTGCTGTAAATCGAGAATACCGACTTGGCATCCTTGAACACCGGGTCTTTTTTGTAGGTGGTTTTCAGGTACAACGGAATCAAACCGGTCATCCAGTCGGAGCAGTGCACGATGTTGGGCGACCAGCCCAGCTTCTTCACCGTCTCAAGCACACCTTTGCAAAAAAAGATGGCGCGCTCGTCGTTGTCGGCGTAAAATTTATCGTTTTTGTCGACCAAAGCCGACTTGCGGTGGAAATAATCTTCGTTATCAATAAAATAAACCTGCAACTTTGCCGTCGGAATCGAGGCGACTTTGATGACCAATGGTTTTTCGTCATCGCCTACTGCAATGTTGATGCCCGAGAGGCGCACTACTTCGTGCAAACGGTTCTTGCGCTCGTTGATAATGCCAAAACGTGGCACGAAAATCCGGATTTCGCAGCCCATCTCCTGCATGCTGGCGGGCAAGCGCCGCAGCATTTCGGCCACCTTGGTGGTCTGGAGAAAGGGGTCAATTTCGGTGGCCGCGTATAGGATTCGTAGCTTCGACATAAAGGAATTATTGAAGAGAATGGAACAAGGCCATGCTATGGGTGCACAAAATTAAACAATTTTGAGCGGAAATTCAATAAAAGCTACTTTGGGGGCCGTTCCAATTGCCTTCCTCTTCTATGCAGATACTAACTACCGCCGCCGGGTTGCAAGCCTACACCGAACAGGCGCGCCAGGCCGAAAAACGCGTGGGCCTGGTTCCCACGATGGGTGCTTTGCACGCCGGCCACATTCAGCTGGTGCAAGCCGCTCGCGTCGAATGCAACGAGGTGATAGCCACCATATTCGTAAACCCTACGCAGTTTAATAATGCCGATGATTTTCGGCTCTACCCAAGGGTGCCGGAGGCCGATGCGGCCCTGCTGGAACCGGCCGGCTGCACGGCCTTATTCGTGCCGTCGGTGGAGGAAATGTACCCCCGGCCCACGGTGCTGCGGTTCGATTTTGGGGCGTTGGAACAAGTGATGGAAGGGGCGCACCGGCCGGGGCATTTCAACGGTGTGGCCACGGTGGTGAGCAAATTGTTCCACTTGGCCCGCCCGCACCGGGCGTATTTCGGGCAGAAGGACTGGCAGCAGGTGGCCGTGGTGCGGCAACTGGTAGCCGACCTGTCGTTTGACCTCGAAATCGTGGCCTGCCCCACCATTCGGGAAGCCGATGGGCTGGCCATGTCGTCGCGTAACCGCCGGCTCGATGCGCCGGCGCGAGCCGTGGCTCCGTTGCTTTACCAGGTACTGAGCGCCGCCGCCGCTCAGGTGCGGCAGGGTGTGCGGCCAGCGCAGGTGCAGGCCAATGCGCTGGCTACGCTGGCCCAGGAGCCCGGCATCACCCCCGAATACGTGGAAGTAGCCGATGCCCAAACCCTGCAACCGCTGGCCGAATACGTGCCCGGCCGGGCCGTAGTGCTGTGCCTGGCCGCCCACCTGGGCGGCGTGCGACTGATTGACAACGTGGTGGTGGATGGGTAGGCATCACCAAGGCGGGGCAGGGGCGGGCTTTATCTTTGTGGCCCCAACCAAAGCCTGCGGGCCAATGCTATGCACATTGAAGTAATGAAGTCCAAAATCCACCATGCAACGGTCACGCAGGCCGAATTGCACTACGTGGGCAGCGTGACAATTGACGAAGACCTCCTGGATGCCGCCAATTTCGTGGAAAACGAAAAGGTGACCGTGGTGAACGTGAACAACGGCGAACGTTTCGAAACCTACACCATTCGCGGGGAGCGGGGCTCGGGCACCATCTGCCTGAACGGCCCGGCAGCGCGCAAAGTGGCGGTGGGCGACGTGGTCATCATCTTCTCCTACGCGCTGGTCGATTTTGCCGAAGCCCGGCAGCACAAGCCCACGGTTATTTTTCCCAACGAGCACAACCGGCTGGCTTAAATCAATGGGTGAATGGGTGAATAAGTGACTGGGGGAATGATTCTCGCACCCATTCACCCAGTCACTTATTCACCCATTCACCCATTGTATTGATGAAACACCTGCTGACGATTGTTAAATACGTGCTGCTGCTGAGCATTTCGGTGGCACTGATGTGGTACGCGGTGCGCGGGCAGGACCTGTCGCGCATTGGGCACTACATTGCCACGGCCAACTACTTCTGGCTCACGCTCACGCTGTCGTTGTCGGCGCTGGGGTATTTCAGCCGGGCCTACCGTTGGCAGATGCAGCTCAGCGCCTCCCAAACGCCCGCCCCGTACTGGGCCGTATACCACGCCATGATGGTGGGCTACCTCGCCAATCTGGTGCTGCCGCGCATGGGCGAAGTCATCCGCTGCTCGGTGCTGCGGCGCACGAGCGGGGTGCCCGTGCAAGTGGCGCTGGGCACGGTGGTGACCGAGCGCGTGATTGACGTGCTGGTGTTGTTGAGCTTGATTGTGAGTCTGTTGCTGTTAGATTTCAATACCTTCTGGAACTTCGTGACGGTGCAGGTGCTGGGCGGGCGCTACGAGGCGCTGGCCCGCAACCGCACGCCGCTGCTCATCGCGGCCATCATTGCGGGGGTGCTGCTGCTCACGGCGGGCTACGCGCTGTTCCGCAACCTGGAGCGGCTGCGGCAAAATGCCTTTTTCAACAAGGGCGTGCTGTTTGTGAAGGGCCTGCTGGCGGGCGTGTTCAGCGTGCTGAAACTGGAAAACAAGGGCATATTTTTGCTGCACACCCTGTTTACCTGGACCGTGTATTACCTCATGGACTACCTGGCTTTCTTCTGCTTTCCCGAAACCTACAACCTTGATATGAAGGCCGGACTGGCGGTGCTCACCTTCGGAGCCTTTGGGATGGCCGCACCGGTGGCGGGCGGTATCGGGCCGTTCCACGTAATGGTGCAGGGTATTTTGCTGGTGTACGGCGTGAGCAAGGAGGCTGGCATTGCCTACGCCCTGGTGGTGCACGGGGCCCAGACACTGCTGGTGGTGCTCATGGGCGGCATCAGCTTCGTGGCCGTGGCCGCCGCCGACAAGCGCAGCCTGCTCACCGAGGCCGAAGCCCTGGCCGAGGAGCCGCTGACTACAATCAATGAGGAATGAAGAATGATGCCAGGAATTGGCAAGCTCATCGAGCCAACCTCATTCCTGGTATCACTCTTCATTCCTCATTCTTAATTATTCATTAAGCGAAGCGTCGTATGTGGACGAAAGACAAGATTCTGACCCGCGAACAGCTGCCGAATACTCTGGCCGACTGGCGCACGCAAGGCCGCAAAGTGGTGTTCACCAACGGCTGCTTCGATTTGCTGCACCTCGGCCACGTTGATTACCTGGAGCAGGCCCGGCACCTGGGCGATGCGCTGGTGGTAGGCTTGAATACCGACATCTCGGTGCGCTGCCTCAAGCCCGGCCGGCCCATTCAGGACGAAGAGGCGCGGGCCCGTATTCTGGCCGCGCTGGCGTTTGTGGACGCCGTGGTGCTCTTTGGCGAGCCTACACCCCTGGCCCTCATTGAGCTGGTGCAGCCCGATATCCTGGTGAAGGGCGACGACTACGCCGTGGAGCGCATTGTGGGCCACGAGCTGGTGCTGGCCCGGGGCGGGCAGGTGCTCACGGTGCCGCTGGTGGCGGGCTACAGCACCTCGCGCATCGTGGAGCATATTATTGCCACGCAGTAGCCACTTTGGCAGGGCCGAAAGACTGCATCTTTTTTGCAGAGCTGGTGTTTTGATTGCAGTGCCGGGTAGCGGCCGAAGCGTTGGGCATCTGCTCCGCGCTCCGGCGTCCGGCCGCAATTCATCCCTTCATCTCACTTTCTCCCCGTGTCTTCTTCCTATTTGCTCATCATCGTGCTGATGGCCGCCAGCTGGGCTATTCAATGGCGGCTGCGCAGCAAGTTCAAGCAGTACGCCCAAGTGGGCCTGAGCTCGGGCCTGAGTGGGGCCGAAATCGCCACCAAAATGCTGGCCGACCACGGCATCTACGACGTGCGCATCATCAGCACTGCCGGCCAGCTCACCGACCACTACAACCCCACCGACAAAACCGTGAACCTGAGCGAAGGCGTGTACGCCGAGCGCAGCGCGGCCGCGGCGGCCATCGCGGCCCACGAGTGCGGCCACGCCGTGCAGCACGCCACGGCGTATTCCATGCTGCAATTCCGGTCGGCACTGGTGCCCACGCTCAGCGCCGTGTCGCGCTACATGCCCTGGATTTTGATGGGGGGCATTCTGATGCTGCGTACCAGCATCATTCCGCTGGGCGTGGGCATCGGCCTGTTTGCCCTCACCACGCTATTCTCGTTCATCACGCTGCCGGTCGAGTTCGACGCCTCGCGCCGGGCCCTGGCCTGGATGGACCGCCGCGGCGTGGTGACCGTGCAGGAGCACGCCATGGCCAAAGACGCGCTGTGGTGGGCCGCCATGACCTACGTGGTGGCCGCCTTGGCCTCGCTGGCCACGCTGTTGTATTACGTGGGTATTTTCATGCGTCGCCGGTAAGCTAACGCCGCATTTTCACCAGAAACAGCCGCCCTTCTGCTAGCAGAGGGGCGGCTGTTTTTATGGCCGCCCTGCCGATGGAGGTGAGAAAATGTGGCCTAGAACAGGTTTTGGAAAGGAATTAACTATTTAGATAATAGATATTATTGTTTATCGAAGTTAAAATACTACTTTGGCAGCCCCTTCCGCCTGTTGCCTGCGCCAATGCTTTGCCTCCGAAAGCTTATTGGTCAGTGGGTTCACCGCGTTGTGTCTGCCCGTGTCATGATTTCTTCTACCCCCACAGCGTTGGTGGCCGCCGCCCCAACGCTGCTCCGGCAAGGACTGGTAGCTACCCTGAAGGAGCAGTGGCCCCAGCTCCAGCTTACCCTCACCGCCGATGCCACGCAAGTAGTGGAGCTGGTCGACCATGCCGCCTTCAGCCTGCTGGTGCTGGATGAGCAGCTGCCCGGCCGCCACCTGCCCGAGCTGCTGAACCGGCTGCACCGCGCTCGGCCCGGCCTGCGCCTGGTGGTGCTCACGGACCATCAGGTGCCCGCTTCCCCGTCGGCCGTCCTTGGCAAGCTCCTGCAGCTGTCGCGCCATGTGCTGCCCCATGCCCTGGTTGGGGCGCTGGCGCAGTGGATTGATGCGCCGAGTTGCCCCGCCGGGGCCAGCCGCTCGCTGCGGGCCGGTGCCGTGCCCGACCCGTTCAGCCGCCGCGAGCTGGAGGTGCTGCGCCTGGTGGTGGCCGACCATTGTAACGAGGAAATTGCCGACCAGCTGTGCCTGAGCGTGCGCACCGTGGAAAGCCACCGCCGCATGCTGCTTCAAAAAGCCGGTACCCGCACGCTGGTGGGCCTGGCCGTTCGGGCCGTGCGAGAGGGCTGGGTGGCGTGAGGAACGGGCTGCGCCAGGTTTTTCGAGCTGAACTGCCTTGATAAATAAAAAGCACGAGCCGCTGGAAGACTCCAGCAACTCGTGCTTTTTAGGTGGTGAATCGGCGTTAACTATCCCAGCTTCTTGTACCGCACGCGCTTCGGCTCCACATCGCCCAGACGCTTGCGCTTGGCCTCCTCATAGTCCGAGAAGTTGCCCTCAAACCACACCACCTCCGAGTCGCCCTCGAAGGCCAGGATGTGCGTGGCCAGCCGGTCCAGAAACCACCGGTCGTGGCTGATAATAACGGCGCAGCCGGCAAAGTTTTCCAGCGCGTCTTCCAGCGCCCGGATGGCGTTTACGTCCTGGTCATTGGTGTGCTCATCGAGCAGCAGCAGGTTGGCACCCTGCTTCAGCGTCATGGCCAGGTGCACGCGGTTTTTCTCACCGCCCGAGAGTGTCCCCACCTTTTTCTCCTGGTCGCCACCGCCGAAGTTGAACTTGCTCACGTAGGCGCGCGAGTTCACCGGCCGGCCGGCCAGCAGCATGGTTTCGGTGCCGCCCGTGATGGTGTCGAACACCGATTTGCTGCCGTCCAGCGTATCGTGCTGCTGGTCGATGTAGGCCGTGAGCACCGTGGGACCTACTTCAAACGAGCCGGCATCGGGCTTGAGCTGGTCGGTTATCATCCGGAACAGCGTGGTTTTGCCCGCGCCGTTCGGCCCAATGATGCCCACGATGCCACCCTGCGGCAGCGCGAAGCTCAGGTTCTGGAACAGCAGCTTGTCGCCGAATGACTTGGTGATGCCCTCGGCCTCAATCACCTGCGCACCCAGACGCGGCCCGTCCGGGATGAAAAGCTCCAGCTTCTGCTCCTTATCCTTGGCTTCCTCGCTGGCTAGCTTGTCGTAGTTGGCCAGGCGGGCCTTGCCTTTCGATTGCCGGGCTTTGGGCGACATCCGCACCCAGTCCAACTCGCGCTGGAGGGTTTTCATGCGCTTGCTTTCGGTGTTTTCCTCCTTGGCCATGCGGTCGGTTTTCTGCTCCAGCCACGAGGAATAGTTGCCCTTCCACGGAATGCCCGAGCCACGGTCCAACTCCAGAATCCAGCCCGCCACATTATCTAGGAAGTACCGGTCGTGGGTCACGGCGATGACTGTGCCTTTGTATTGCTGCAAGTGCTGCTCCAGCCAGTACACGCTTTCGGCATCCAGGTGGTTGGTGGGTTCATCCAGCAGCAATACATCCGGCTCTTGAAGCAGCAGGCGGCACAGCGCCACCCGGCGCTTTTCACCGCCCGATAGGTTGCCGATGATGGCTTCTTCAGGCGGAGTGCGCAGGGCGTCCATGGCGCGCTCCAGCTTGGTGTCGAGGTTCCAGGCGTCGAGCTGGTCGAGGCGTTCCTGCACCTTGCCTTGGCGGTCGAGCAGCTTGTCGAAGTCGGCATCTTCAGCCCCGAAGGCTTCGTTGATTTCGTCGTATTCCTTCAGCAGGGCCACGGTTTCGGCCGCGCCTTCTTCCACTACTTCGCGCACGGTTTTGGTGGGGTCGAGCTGGGGCTCCTGCTCCAAGTAGCCCACCGAGTAGCCCGGCGAAAACACGACTTCGCCCTGAAACTGCTTATCAACGCCGGCAATGATTTTCAGCAGACTCGACTTGCCCGAGCCGTTCAGGCCCAGCACGCCGATTTTGGCCCCGTAAAAAAACGAGAGGTAGATGTTTTTAAGAACTTGCTTCTGCGGCGGGTAAATCTTACTCACGCCGGCCATGCTGAAGATGATGGTCTGGTCGCTCATGGGGTGGGGGTGGGGCTAATGAAAGAAATGCAACTGCAAAGAACGACAGCCGCCGCTTGCAACCCACACCCCGGCCCGGGGTTCTGTAAGCAGTTGGTCCGGCCTTGGCCGTTGAATGTGCCGGTTTGGCCGGGGTTTAACGAAAGCTACATCTATTCATCACGTTTTTACCGTAAACTTGTACTCCCTTCCCGGTCCGCATTTCAGCTGCAGCCCCCCCGTTCTTTTTTGCCTTTCCCTTCCCCAATACCCCACCCTCCTACCCACGAGCTTACTATCTGTATGGAACCAACCGACCACCAGCTGGCCGAAGCCAAGCGCTACGGCTACGTGGAAGCCGACGGCGTATGGTTACGCCCCGTGCTGGGCCAGCCCGCCCGCCAGATTGGCCTAGTCAAAGATTCGGACGATGCCGCCCTGCGGTACTTCAGCCAACGTTTTGAAACCCTGCGCGCCAAAGTCGATTCGCTGCTCGAAAAAATGGAGGCCAGCGAGAACAAAGGCTCCTTCCTGATGAAGGCGTTGCACCTCAAAGAGCAGCTCCTGACCCACGACGGCCTCGGCGATTTCGCCCGCCTGCACCGCCGCCTCACCGAGGCCGAAGATGCCATTGCCGTGACTGTGGTTCGCAACCGCGAAAAAAACCTGGCCACCAAAATCAGCTTCATTCACGAAGCCGAAGCCCTCAGCGAAAGCGTGGAGTGGATTTCGGCCAGCGAAAAAGTGAAGGACTTGCGCCAGGGCTGGCTCAAAACCGGCCCCGTCGACAAAGCCATGACCGACGAGCTGGAGCACCGCTTCCAGACGGCCATTCAGGTGTTTTTTGACCGTCGCAAAGCCTTCCAGTCCGATAAAAAGGCCATGAGCAACCGGGTGCAAACCCGCTACCGCGACCTCATTCAGCAGGCCGAAGCCCTCAAGAATTCCGACCAGTTCGAAACCACCTCGCGCCAGCTCAAAGTGCTGCAGCAGGCCTGGCGCGAAGTGAACGGCAACCTGCCCAAAAAGCAGGCCTCCGAACTCTGGACGCGCTTTCGGGCCGCCAACAATCACTTTTTTGAGCGTCTCAAGGTGCACATTGCCGCGCAACAGGCCGTGGGTGCGCCCGGTTCTCCCGCCACGCCCGAAGTGCTGCTGGCCCGCAAACGCTCCCTGGCCGAGCGCGCCGAAGCCCTGATGGCCATTCCGCCCCAGGAAGCCATTCACCAGGCCAAGTCGCTGCAAGCCGAATGGAAGCAGGTGGGCACCGTGCGCGGCGAAGAGTCAGACCGCATCTGGCAACGCTTTATGGTGGCTTGCGACAAGATTTTTGAGCTCAGCGCCCTCGAATACCACCTGCGCAAGCGCGCCGATGGCGCGCCCATGCCCACCGCTCCGGCCGAGCGCGCCCGCTTCCGGGCCAGCACCCTGCGCGAGTTGCTCAAGGAAGACCATGAGGAACTGAACACGTTGCAAGCCAACCTCGACAACCTAAGCGCCAGCGCCGCCAACGATGCTTTCCGGCAGATGCTGCAAACGAAAATCAGGTCGTTTGAGCGCAAGATTCGTACGAAAAACGACCTGATTGCCTTGTTCAGCCAGCAGGCGCAAACTGCCGGCTAACCTTGGCCAATATTTTGCGTTGTCGGTTGAAACGGCCCCGCCGTTTGTATCTTG
>JAQBNT010000016.1 GCA_028288445.1 Hymenobacter sp.
GAGCTTAATGCAAACTATTCAGGCGTGAGAAGGTCCTTCGCTGCGCTCAGGATGACAGACGGTTTCAGCCTGCGTGAAAAAATATTTTCACCCTACCGCTTGCCCATCCCAAAAATTCTCCCGTACATTTGCCGATACCAAACAGGTACTCCCCGCTAACGGTGGGCAGTTTTCAGGTTTTATACAGAAGTGGCGAGAGACTAGGCTCCGTGACCCACTGGCAACCTTCGCAAAACGAAAGGTGCCAATTCCTACCCACCCGCAGTTTCGGCCGCGCTGGGACAGATGATTCGAGTGCCATGGAAAATCCCTCATATTCTGCTTTTTTTCTCCCGACTGCTCCGGCTGCTTTGCGCGCCGTAGGTTTGGGTTTCTTCGTTTCGGCCGCTGACGGCCGTAATGTGGCATCGCCTTCGTTGCATCGAATGCGAATGTGCTGTTGCCGCCCGTGTTGTTGCTAAGCTGATTCCAGCTTAGAACCCCTCCCCCCAACTCTTCTGGATTTTTTTGGTGGCCCCGTGGGTCCGCCGCGTGCGCTTTCGGGCCTTCGCGGTGGGTTTGGGCCACGCCGGCAGCACGGGCCATTTCGGGGAGTTTCGGCGCTAAAAAAGGCCTTTTCCAGGCCGCAGCGCACTTTTTCCAATTGTCATTTCGGTTTTTCAAAACTTCAAAGCCTCCTTCATCATGTCCGTTCAGCCTCAACACTTCGAAACCCTCCAACTCCACGCCGGCCAGCAGCCCGACCCCACCACCGGGGCCCGCGCCGTGCCGCTGTTCCAAACCACCAGCTACGTATTCAAGAGCGCCGAGCACGGGGCCAATCTATTTGCCCTGAAAGAGTTCGGCAACATCTACACCCGCCTGATGAACCCTACCACCGACGTGTTTGAGCAACGCGTGGCGGCCCTGGAAGGCGGCGTGGCGGCGCTGGCCACCGGCTCGGGCCAGGCGGCCCAGTTCATTGCCCTGAATAACATCCTACAGGCCGGCGACAACTTCGTGAGCACGGCTTACCTCTACGGCGGCACCTACAACCAGTTTAAAGTGGCGTTCAAGCGCTTGGGCATTGAGGCGCGCTTTGCGGATGGCGACAATCCGGCCTCGTTTGAGGAGCACATTGATGACAAGACCAAGGCTATTTACCTCGAAACCATTGGCAACCCCAGCTTCAGCATTCCCGATTTTGAGGCCATCGCGGCAATTGCCAAAAAGCACGACTTGCCACTGATTGTGGACAATACCTTTGGCGCGGGCGGCTACCTGTTCCGACCGCTGGAGCACGGCGCGCACATCGTGGTCGAGTCGGCCACGAAGTGGATTGGTGGGCACGGCACCAGCGTGGGCGGCGTGATTGTGGACGGCGGCACCTACGACTTCGGCAATGGTAAATTCCCGCAGTTCACCGAGCCGAGCGAGGGCTACCACGGGCTGATTTTCAACGACGTATTTGGCAAAGGCGGGCCGTTTGGCAACATTGCCTTCATCATCCGGGCGCGGGTGGAGGGGTTGCGCGACTTCGGGCCGGCCATCAGCCCGTTCAACTCCTGGCAGCTGCTCATTGGCCTCGAAACCCTGAGCCTGCGCGTGGACCGCACCGTGGAAAACGCGCTGAAAGTGGCCGCCTGGCTGGAGCAGCACCCACAAGTGGAAAGCGTGAACTACCCCGGCCTGGCCAGCAGCCCCTACCACGCCATCGCCACCAAGTACCTGAAGCGCGGCTACGGCGGCGTGCTCTCGTTCCGAGTGAAGGGCACGAAGGAAACGGCTACGCAATTCATTGACAACCTGAAACTCATCAGCCATCTGGCCAACGTGGGCGACGCCAAAACACTCATTATCCAGCCCTCGGCCACCACGCACCAGCAACTGAGCGAGGCCGAGCAATTGGCCTCGGGCGTAACGCCCACGTCGCTACGCCTGTCGGTGGGCATCGAGCATTTTGACGACATCAAGGCCGATTTGCAGGCGGCGTTTGATGCCATCGGTAACACGGCCAGCCTGCCGACCGAAGGCGAAGAAGTGGGCGAGCCCGAACTGGAGCACGCCCAGCCGCTGGAAGTTTAAACCAGAATTGCCGCCAGCGGGCCACCCCTGGCGGGTCGGTGCCAGTCTCGCTGGCGGCCGAGTTGTATCGCAGCTTTAGAACCAGTGCATCGGCCCGGGCCTCTTCCGTGATGGGAGGAGATATGGGAGTGAGAAACTATTGCGCCGGGCCGGTTCGCTGGTTCTGAAGCTGTGCTATTTTATTGAATTATGCCAACCCAAGTATTTGACCTGCCGGACCTCAAGCTGGAAAGCGGCGAAACCCTAACCGGGGCGCACGTGGCCTACCAGACCTGGGGCCAGCTCAACGAAGACCGCGATAACGTGGTGTGGGTGTGCCACGCCCTCACGGCCAACGCCGACGTGCTGGCCTGGTGGCCAGGCCTGGTAGGCCCGGGCTGCTACTACGACCCGGCCGACTGGTTTATCGTGTGTGCCAACGTGCTGGGGTCGTGCTACGGCACTACCGGTCCGCTGGATGCCGACCCGGCTACCGGAAAGGCGCGCTTCCAACACTTCCCGCTCTTGACTATTCGGGACCTGGTGCAGGCGCACGAGGCGCTGCGGGAGGAGTTGGAGCTGACGGATATCAACACGCTGATTGGCGGCTCTTTGGGCGGGCAGCAGGCGTTGGAGTGGGCCGTGCAGCGGCCCGATTTGTTCGACCATTTGGTCGTCATCGCTACCAATGCGCGGCACTCGGCCTGGGGCATTGCCTTTAATGAGGCCCAGCGGCTGGCCATTGAGGCTGACCCAACCTACGCGGCCGGCCAGCCCGGCGGGGGCGATGAAGGACTGCGCGCCGCCCGTGCCATTGCGCTGCTCAGCTACCGCAGCTACTCGGCCTACGCCGAAACCCAGACCGACCCCACCGACGACGAACTGCTGCGCGAGCACCGCGCCAGTACCTACCAGCGCTACCAGGGCGACAAGCTGGTGTCGCGCTTCGATGCGTACAGCTACGTGTCGTTGAGCCGGAGCATGGACACCCACCACCTGGGCCGCAACCGGGGCGGGGTGCCGGCGGCACTGGCCCGCATCGGGGCGCGCACGCTGGTGCTGGGCATTACCTCCGATGTGCTGTTTCCGCTGACGGAGCAGCGGGAGCTGGCGGCCCATATTCCCGGCGCGATGTACGGCGAGCTGGACTCACGCTACGGGCACGACGGCTTCTTGCTGGAGACGGCGGCCATCACGCACTTCTTGGAGCTGTTCTACGCGCCCACGTTCGTGCACTAGGTTTGCGAGCCACACCGCCCTGGGCTGCCTGCGGGCACTTTCCAACCTTACGCATTGGCACAAACTCTCCGGCGACGGCACAAGCTGGCGGCTGGCGGTACAAGGCGCGCTACGAAGGCACAAAACTCCGCTGGCGGGTACAAATGCCGAGCCTTTCCGACTCGGATTCCCGCCGACCGAAATATATTCCCCATGACTTATTCTGAACAACCCCTCCGGCTGGGCCTTATCGGCTTCGGCTGCGTGGGGCAGGGCTTCTACGACATCATTCAGCAGCAGCCAGAGCTGGGTTTCGCCATCACGCGCATTGCCGTGAAGAGTCCCGATAAGCCGCGCACCCTACCGGCCGACCATTTCACCTACCACGCCGATGAGCTGCTGAACGACCTCGCGCTGGACGTGCTGGTGGAAGTAATTGACGACGCGGCCGAGGCTTTCCGGCTGGTGAGCGCGGCCCTGCGCCAGGGCCGCCGCGTGGTGACGGCCAACAAGGCTATGCTGGCCCGCCACCTCGCCGAGCTGGTGCAGCTGGAGCATGAATTCGGCGGGGCGCTGCTGTATGAGGCAGCGGTGTGCGGCAGCATTCCCGTTATCCGCACGCTGGATGGCTACTTCAGCCACGAGCCGCTACGGGCGGTGCGGGGCATCTTCAACGGCTCGTCGAACTACGTGCTGACGCGCATGAGCGAGGAAGGCTCCGACTACGCCACGGCGCTGGCCGAGGCCCAGGCGCTGGGCTTCGCCGAAACCGACCCCTCGCTCGATATGGGTGCATTTGACCCGCGCTCGAAGGCCGTGATTCTGGCGGCGCACGCTTACGGGGTTTTTCTGGACGCCGACGAGGTGCTGAACCTGGGCATTGAGGCCGTGGGCGCGGCGGATATTGCCTACGCGGCGGCGCGGGGCCAGAAGGTGAAGGTGGTGGCCAGCGTGCAGCGCCTGCCCAACGGCCGCGTGGCCGCCCTGGTCACGCCGCAGCTGCTGGGGCCGGAGTCGCCGCTGTTCATCGTGGAGCACGAGTTCAACGGCGTGGTGGTGGAAGGCGAGTACGCCGGGCCGCAGTTTCTGGGCGGGCGCGGGGCGGGCGGGCATCCCACCGGCTCGGCGGTGCTGGCCGATGTGCTGGCGTTGCGCCGGGGCCTGCGCTACGCTTATGCGAAGCAGCCCACGGCCCCGGCCCTGCAAGCGGCCGAGGAGCTGGAACTGGACGTGTACCTGCGCCACCCCGACGCGGGCGTGCTGCGCGAGGTGCTGACCTGGCTGGAGCTGCCCGCCACCGCCCTGCGCACCGATGTGCACGGCGTGTACGCCACCGGCCCGGTGCCGCTGCTGCGCCTGCGCCAATGGCGCAACGAGCTGCGGACGGCCGGCATATTCGTGGCCCGGCGGGGCGAGGTGCGGGCCGTGGAAGCGGTGGCGGAAGGCCAGCTGGCTGCATCGACGCTGGCCTAAAAAGCCCCACTTAACCATTTCTGACTGAGTAAAAAAAGGGAGATAATGTCGCGCCGGGCCGGGCCGGCATCGCATCAACATGCGATACCGCCGCCTTGAAATAAGCCGGACCTTTGTGGCAAACTTCACGCTCTCCCTTTTTTATGATTGGAAACTTTACTTCCGGCTGCTCGCGGCTGGCCCTGATGTGGCTGCTGGTGCTGCTCGGCACTTTTCCGGCGCTGGCCCAGGCCCCTCCCGGCAATGCCTTGAACTTCGTCCCGAGTGCATCTAATGTGGTGGCGACCGGCATGGACCTGCCCAACTTTGGCGGCAGCTTCGCGCTGGAAGCCTGGGTGCGCACCACGGCCACTCTCCCGAACGGCATTGTGGTGGCGGTCAGCTCCGTTGAAAATTTCTACCTGGGCATCGACAACTACGCTGCCGACGGCCACCAGGGCCAGGCCCTGTTCCATGTGGGCAGTACGTTCATATCCAGCCAAACCCGCATTGATGACGGACGCTGGCACCACATTGCCGGCACGGTGACGAGTAACGCCGCTACCGTCTACGTAGATGGCGTAGCCGAGGGTACTGGCAGCGGCTATACGTCTAACTACCCGGACCAGGGCCTCAACGTTGGGAGTTACGGGCCCACTGGTAGCAGCAGCGGCTGGCCGGGCAGCGTGGACGAGGTGCGCGTCTGGAGCATAGCCCGCTCGGCCACCGACATCAAGGCTTCCTTTAATAATGTGCCCACCGTGCCCCAGACGGGGCTGCTGGTGTACTATAATTTCGACCGGGGCACGGCCGGCGGCAACAACGCCGGCGTGACGACCCTGCCCAACCTGGCCGGCAGCGGCTACACCGGCACGCTCAGCAACTTCACCCTGAGCGGCAGCACTTCGAACTGGGTAGAAAGCTACGCCCTGGTGCAGCCCACCAGCCTGGCCGCCACCAGCACTGCCAGCGGCACCAGCCTGAGCGTGACCTGGACGGCCCCGCCTGTGGGCACCGTCAGCAACTACGTGCTCGACTGCTCGACCACGGCCGACTACAGCGCGGGCGTGACCACGCTCACGCCCGCCAGCGGCACTACCAGCGCCACCGTCAGCGGCCGCACCGTGAACACCCGCTACTGGCTGCGCCTGCGCGCCGACAAAACCAGCGTGACCGGCCAGAGCGCCTACTCGCACGACGTGTTCAGCCTGCGCACGCCCAGCGGCCTGACCGCGCCCGGCAACGCCCTGGCTTTCGATGGCACCGACGACTACGTGGCCCTGCCCAATACCACGCCCGTGCCCACGGGCAACGGCACGTACACCCTCGAAGCCTGGATTAAGCCCAACGCCATGGGCATCATGGGCATCATGGGCTGGGGAAACTGGGGCAGCACCAACCAGGTGAATGCGCTGCGGCTGTCGCCGACGGGCATCATCAACTACTGGTGGGGGCCCGACCTCACTGTGACGACGCCCGACCTGAGCGGGCACTGGCACCACGTAGCCGCCACGTTTGATGGCACGACGCGCACCATTTACCTCGACGGCGTGGCCGTGGGCAGCGACACGCCCGGCGGCCACGCGGTGCCCAGCCCCGGCAACCTGCGCATTGGCTGCACCAACGGCCCGAACCCGGGGGGCGGCTATGAATACTTCAACGGCAGCATCGACGAGGTACGCATCTGGAGCGTGGCCCGCTCGGCGGCCGATATTAAAGCGGCTTATACCAACCAGCCGGCGGTGCCGCAGGCCGGCCTGGTGGCGGCCTACGACTTCGATGCCGGCACGGTGGCCGGGGCCAACACCACCCAGACCACCCTTTTCGACCGCACCACGAACTACCAGGATGGCACGCTGAATAACTTCGCCCTGACCAGCGGCAACACCACCAGCAATTACGTGGAAAGCTACGCCCGCGTGGTGCCCCTGGCCACCGTGAGCAGCGTGACGACCAGTGGCTTCACGGCCAGCTGGACGGCCCCGGCCGTGGGCACGGTGAATGGCTACGTGTTTGAGCATTCGCTCTCGGCCACCTTTGCCACGGGCGTGACCACGCTGCCGCTGGCGGCGGGGGCCACCAGCCAGGCCGTGAGCGGGCTGCTCCCCAACCGCAACTATTACTACCGCCTGCGGGCCGATAAAACCAGCCTCATCGGCACGGGCGCGTACGCCAGCGGCCCGGTGCGTACGCTGAGCGCCCTGACGCCGCCCGGCAACGCGCTGGCCTTCGACGGCAACGACGACTACGTGGCCGTGAGCGCCGCGCCGAAGCTCGATAACCTGGGCAAGGGCAGCCTCACGCTGGAAAGCTGGGTGTACACCACCAACCTGCCGGGCGTCAACTCCATCATCCGCAAAGGCGGCGACTACAACCTGGTGCTGCTGCAGGGCGGGCTGCTGTATGCCGAAGTATGGCCGGGCGGGATGGGCACCCCGGCCCGCCCCTACGCGACGGCGACGGCCGCCATTCCGCAAAACCGCTGGACGCACGTAGCTGCCACCTGGGATGGCACCGCCCTGCGGCTGTACGTGAACGGCGTAGCCGCGCTACTCACCCAGGGCTCATCACCGGTCGCGACTTCCGAGGGCTTGCAGATTGGCCGCTCCGCCGTGTTTAGCCAGCCCTTCGCCGGCCGGATAGACGAGGTGCGCATCTACAACGCGGCCCTGACGGCGGCCCAGGTGCAGGCCGACATGACCAGCACCAGCGCGGCCGTACCGGCCAGCCTGGTAGCCTATTATAACTTCGACCAGGGCACGGCTAGCGGCACTAACACCGCCGTCAGCACCCTCACCGACCAGAGCACGACCCTGGCCGACGGCACCCTGACCAACTTCGACCTGACCAGCGGCAACACCACCAGCAACTACGTGGAAAGCTACGCCCTGGTGGTGCCCACCCTTGCGGCAGCCACCGGAGCCACGGCCACCGGCTTCACCGTCAACTGGACGGCCCCGGCCATTGGCAGCGCTGACAACGGCTACTCGCTCGATGTGGCTACTTCGACCAGCTTCACGGGAGCTTCGGTGTTGAGCGGCTCACCCTTCGCGGTGCCGGCCGGCACCACCAGCAAGGCCCTGACCGGCCTCGCCAGCGGCCAGACCTACTACTACCGCCTGCGGGCCGACAAAACCAGCGTGACCGGCCAGGGCGCGTACACGCCCACGGTGATGCAAGCGCCATTCGCGCCGATGCTGCCCCCCGGCAACGCGCTGGCCTTCGACGGGGCCGACGACTACGTGGCCGGCACCACCGCGCGGCTGCCCCAGGGCAACGCGCCCCGCACCCTGGAAGCCTGGGTGCTGACCACGGCGGCCAACGGCGTTATTTTCAACTACGGCACGGCCACCACCAACCTGCGCTCGGGTATTCTGGTCAGCGGGGGTCACCTGTACTACGTGGGCGAAGGCAACGACCTGCCCGGCATTAAGGCATTTAACGACGGGCACTGGCACCACGTAGCCGCCACCTACGACGGCACCACCCTGAAACTGTACGTGGACGGGGTGCTCGACATCAGCAGCACGCCCTCGGCCTTCAACACCACCGGCCTCAACTGGAGCATTGGCAAGCGTATTCCGCCGCTTACCTCGACCGAGCAGTTCAACGGCCGCATCGACGAGGCGCGGGTGTACAGCACCGCCCTGACCCAGGCGCAGGTGCAGGCCGATATGACCAACACCAGCGCGGCCGTGGCGGGCATGGTCATGTATTACAACTTCGACCACGGCCTGGCCGGCGGCGACAACACCGGCTACACCACCCTGGCCGACCAAACGGGCAACGGCAACCCGGGCACCCTCACCAGCTTCGACCTGAGCAGCGGCAACACCACCAGCAACTGGGTGGAAAGCTACGCCCTGCTGGTGCCCACCGGCCTGACGGCCTCGGCCACCACCGGCACCGGCTTCACGGCCACCTGGACCGCCCCAACCATCAACGGCGCGGCGGCCCCGGCCGGCAAGGTGGAGGGATATGCGCTGGACGTGTCGGCCAACGCCACCTTCACGCTACCCATCACCGGCTCGCCCTTTGCCCTCAACGGCGCGGGCAGCACCAGCCAGGCCGTGGCGGGCCTGCCGAATGGCACCAGCTACTACCTGCGCGTACGGGCCGAAAAAGCCAGCGTGACCGGCCAGGGCGCGTACACGCCCCCGGTGACGACCCACACCGTGGGCACCGATGCTTACCTGACCAGCCTGGTTTCCAGCGCGGGCGTGCTGAGCCCGGCGTTTGCCAGCGCCACCACGGCCTACACGCTGCCGCTGCTGGCCGGCCAGAACACCTTTACCCTCATGCCCGTGGCCAGCAACGGCTACACCACCATCACGGTGAACGGCACGGCAGTGGCCAGCGGCACGGCCTCGGCCAGCTTCGCGGCCGGCGCGCTGGTGACGCTGGTGCTGACCTCGGAAGACGGCCAGGCCACGCGCACCTACACCGTGCAGTCGGTGAACACGCCCGACTACTACCGCAGCGCGGCCAGCGGCAACTGGGCCGACGCGGGCACCTGGGAAGGCTCGGACGACAACGCCACCTGGAGCCCCGTGGCTTTCAGCCCGAGCGTCAGCCTGTCGCCCATCGTCAGCATTCGCAGCGGGCACACGGTGACGGTAGCGGCCGACGTGCAGATTAACCGCACCATCGTGCTGAGCGGCGGCACGCTCACCGTCGCGCCCGGCGCTACGCTGGAGCTATTCAATGCCGCCAACCCCGACCTGACCGTGAACGGCACCCTGACCGTGCCGGCCGGAGCCGTGCTGCTGGTGGGCCGCCTCAGCAGTGCCAACGGCTACACCGGCACCTCGCTGCGGGTAGCCACCCTGACCGTAAGCACCGGCGCTACCTTCACCGCCGATGGCGTGGTCCTGCTCAACAGCGGCAGCACGGCTACCAACCTGACGGCGGGCACCAGCACTTTCGGCGCGGGCAGCCGCGTGGTGCTGTTTGCCACCACCGCTGCGCTGGTAATACCGGCCGCTACCTGGGCCCCCACGGCCACCCTGGAGCTGGCCGGCGCGGTAGCCAACACCTCCGTAGCCGCCAGCCTGAACGGCAAAACCCTGGGCAGTATGGAAGTGAACCTAACCGGCAGCGGCCTCCATGTGCTGCTAAGCGGCACCAGCACCGCCACGCTCACCGGCAACCTGACGGTGACCAGCACCGGCACCGGTACCCTGCGCCTGCTGGTACTGGCCAACACCACCGGCGGGGCCCTCACCATCAACGGCAACTATGTGCAGAACGGCGGCACCGTGAACGGCTGCGCGGCGGCGGCGGCGGCGCTTACCGCTGCTGCTACCGTGGCGGTGAACGTGACCGGCAGCTTCACGGTGGCGGGCGGCAGCTTCACGGCCAACCAGGCCAACCAGGCCACGGCTTCCACCATTCGCCCCAACCCCCTGACCATCGGCGGCGACCTGACGGTGAGCAGCGGGGCCACGTTCAGCCTGGTGTCGGCCCTGGCGGCCTCCAACAACACGACCAACGTGGCCGCCGCTGCCTACGTCACCAGCCGCGTGAACCTACTGGGCAACTTCACCAACAACGGCACCTTCACCACCGGCAGCACGCTGGCCACCAACACCGGCCAGCAGCTGTACTTCGCCAAAGCCGGGGTGCAAACTTTCGCCAACACGGGCACCATCGGCAGCGCCACCAACCGGGTGAACGCCACCGTGAATGCCGGCAGCACCCTCGACCTGGGCACCAGTGCCTTTAGCGGCAGCGGCAGCTTCACCACGCTGGCCGGGGGCACCCTGCGCCTGGGCAGCCCCGTGGGCATCAGCGCCAGCGGCACGGCCACCGGCAACGTGCAGAACACCGGGGCCCGCAGCCTCACGGCCGGCAGCTTCGAGTTTTACGGCCCGGGGGCGCAGGCCACGGGCACCGGTTTTCCGGCCACGCTGGCTGCCACCGCCAGCACCCTCGCCTTCAACAACGCGGCCGGGGTCACGCTCTCGCAGGCCCTGACCACGGCGGGCACCATCAGCCTGAAACAGGGCGTGGTGACGACGACCACCACCAACCTGCTCACCCTCGGCATCAACGCTACCGTGGCGGGCACCCTCGATGCCACCACTACCAACACCGGCCGCGTGGCCGGCCCCTTCCAGCGCTGGATAGGCACCAGCACGGGCAGCCGCGACTTCCCGGTGGGCCTGGCCACGGTCAGCCGCCCGGCCAACATCACCTACACCACCGCGCCCACGGCGGGCGGCACGCTCACGGCCGAGTTCATTGCCAGCCCGGCCGGCAGCCAGGGCCTCCCCCTCACCGAAGGCAGCATCACCGTCAACAAAGCCTCGGGCGATGGCTACTGGCATTTCACCGCCGCCGCCGGCCTCGTTGATGGCACCTACACGCCCACGCTCACCTTCGCTGGCATCCGGGGCGCGGCCGACTTCACCCAGCTCGTGCTGCTGAAGCGGGCCGACGCTGCCTCCGACTGGGCGCTGGTGGGCGCGCACATCGCCACCACCGGCTCCAACGCGGCCCCCGTGCTCAGCCGCACCGGCGTGTCGGGCTTCTCCGACTTCACCGCCGGGGGCGACTTCAACGTGAACCCGCTGCCCGTGGAGCTGGTCAGCTTCACGGCCCGGGCCCAGGGCTCCGCCGTGGCCCTGAGCTGGCGCACGGCCACCGAGAAGAACAGCCAAGCCTTCGAAGTGGAACGCAGCGCCGACGGCGCGACGTTTGCCCGCATCGGCACGGTGGCCGCCGCTGGTAGCAGCAGCGCCCCCCGCACCTACGAGCTGCTGGACACGAAGCTCCCGGACAACGCGGCGACGCTCTACTACCGCCTGCGGCAAGTGGACCAGGACGGCACGTTCAACTACTCGCCCGTGCGCAGCATCGTGCTGAAAGGCGCGGTGGCCGCCCTCAGCCTGTACCCGAACCCCACGGCCACCGGCGCGGCCACCCTCACGGGCGCACAGCCCGGCACCCTGGTCACGGTGTATGACGCGCTGGGCCGCCCGGTGCTCTCGGCTCCGGCCGATGCTACGGGCACGGCCGCACTGCTGCTGCCCGGTGGACTGCCCACTGGCGTGTACGTGGTGCGCGCCGGCAACCAAGCCCTGCGCCTCACGGTGGAGTAAGCCCCCACGGGCGGCAATGCAAAAGGGCAGGCCATTGGCCTGCCCTTTTTCGTGGCTACGGGGTGGGCCGCGCCGCCCACCAGCCCCTAGCGGAACTCGATGCGCACCGCCGGCTGGCCGGGAAATTTCAGCGAATAGACGCCCCCTTTGAGGGTGCCGCGCGGCACGCTCAGGTTGCGGGTGGTGGGCTGGATGAGGCGCACCACGCGGCCGGCGGCATCCAGCAGCTGGGCCTCGGCGGCGGTGGTCCAAGCGGCGGGCAGCTCGATGCGAATCGCGTCGTCGGCGGGGTTGGGGTAAGCCTGGGCGGCGGGCTGGGCAGTGGCCGGGGCCTGGGTGGCCGTCACGACCAGGCCGGGCAGGGCCAGCACGGGCCGCAGAAAGTCGCGGATGGTGCGGAAGGTGGTATCGGCATAGGCGGCGTTGCTTTCGAAGGGAATGTGGCCTGCGCCGCGCAACGTGCGCAGCGTATTGCGGATGCCCAGCGCGGTGGCGCGGGGGTGCAGCCGGCCGCTGCCGTACACGTACTTGGGCGGCAGCAACGAGCCTACCCGGCCTTGCAGGTAGGGCACGGTGCCATCGGCAGTGCCGTGCACGCTGCACAGGGGCGCGTTGCCGGGCTCAATGTAGTTGGGGGTTTCGGTGGCCCCGCTCAGGTTGAGCACGGCCTGGGGCAGGCTGCTGTAGCCAGGGTTGCCGCTCACGCCCTCCACGCCGCCCAGCGCGGCAATGCCCACGTAGGCGGGCACTTCGGCGGCCTTGTCCAGGTAGCCCACTTCGAGCGCGGCGAAAGCCCCGGCCGAGGAGCCGCCCACCATGACGTAGCCGGGGTTGACGCGGTAGGTATTCGTAGTAGCGGCGTCCTTGCGGAAGAAGCGCACGGCGGCGCGCAGGTCCTGCATCCCCCGAATGGCCGACTTGGCGATGTTCACGGTGTCGAAGCCCCCGCCGAAGACGATGCTAAGGTCCAGCAGGCGGTAGTCGATGCTGGCCGTGACGTAGCCCAGCCGGGCAAACCGGGTGCACACGTCCACCATGTAGGCATCGGTTTTGGAGCCCGATATGAAGCCGCCCTGGTGGGCGAAGATGATGACCGGCCGGCCGGCCAGCGCATCGCCGGTGGGCTGGTATATATCCATGGTCAGCGTTTGGTTGGTACCCACGGAGTTCACGGCCGCGCCGTAGGCCACGCCCGAGGTCACGGTTACGTTGGCGAATACGGGCCGGTAGTAGCGCCCGCCGGTGGTGTCGATGACGGCCTGGGCGCTGGCCCCGTGGGCGGCCATGAGCAGCAGGGCAGCGAGGAAGGGGAGAAGTCTTTTCATCACGAAAAAGGAAAAGGTGAACCGGATAATTGATGGAAGCCCGTGTCTGGCATCAACGCCGGAACGCCGGTTAAAGTTGGAGCCGCCGGGGCGGGCGGCGCTGGTTCCGAAGATACGGCCTGCGTTATTTGCAGCCGCTTAGCCCTGCTCCTTTATGTCGATTTCCTTCCCCCCCGCCCTGCGCGCCGGCCAGCGCGTGGCCATCGTGAGTCCCGCCCGCAAAATATCGGCCGCCGAGCTGGCCCCCGCCATTGCCACCCTCGAAAGCTGGGGCCTGGACGTGGTGCTGGGCGAAAGCATCGCCGGCGACCACCACCAGTTTGCCGGCGACGACACCTTGCGCCGCCGCGACTTCCAGCAGCAGCTCGACGACCCCGGCATCCGCGCCATTCTCTGTGCGCGGGGCGGCTACGGCACGGCCCGCATCGTGGACGGGCTGGACTTTGCCGGCTTCCGGGCCGCGCCCAAGTGGATGGCCGGCTTCTCCGACATCACCGTGCTCAACTCCCACCTGCTGGCCCTGGGCTACGCCAGCATTCACGGCGTGATGCCGGTGCTGTTTCATCAGGCCGGCGGCGAATTGGCGTTGGAAACGCTGCGGCGGGCCTTGTTCGGCGCAGCCTTTCAGCCCATCGCAGTGGCCCCGCACGCCCTCAACCGGCCCGGCACGGCCACCGGCGCGCTGGTGGGCGGCAACCTGAGCCTCCTGCAAACCATCACGGGCACGGCCTCGCAGGCGGGCTTCGCGGGCCGCATCCTCTTCCTCGAAGACCTCGACGAGTACCTCTACCATATTGACAGGATGATGCTGCACCTGCACCGCAGCGGGCAGCTGGCCGGCCTGGCCGGGCTGGTGGTGGGCCACTTCTCCGCTATGCGCGACAACGCCATTCCCTTCGGCAGCACCGCCCTGGAAATCATCGACCGCTACGCCCGGCTGTATGATTTCCCGGTGGGCTACGGCTTCCCCGTGGGCCACGAGGCCGACAATCTGGCCCTGACCGTGGGCCAGACCGTGACGCTGACCGTGAACGACGCGGGAGCGCGGCTCGCCACCGCATAGCCGGCCTGGTGCCCGGCTTTCCGGGCGAATCCAGTGGTACAAGTTGTTTTGAAAATCGAAAATGCTGTCATCCTGAGCGGAGCGAAGGACCTTATCATGCCCCCGTGATAGCCGCTCAGCTGTGATAAGGTCCTTCGCTCCGCTCAGGATGACAGCGTCGAAAAAACCCGACTTTTTAAACAGCCTCGTAGTTTCAGTCACCCCAATGGCGGAAACGAATAATCCGATGGCGGACAACGTTTCTCCAATGGCGGACAACCGTTTTTCAGGGCAAAACGGTGTTTCTCCGATGGCGGACAACCCTTTTTCGGGGCAAAACGGCGTTTCCCCGATGACGGACAGCCGTTTTTCAGGGCAAAACGGCATTTCCCCGATGGCGGAAACGCTCACCCCGATGGCGGACAGCGTTTCCCCCATGGCGGACAGCGTTGTTATCGGACGGGTGCCTGGCCGTCCCTAGGGCCGCGCCAGAAACTCCAGCACCGCCGCGTTGAACAGCGCAGGGTTCTCGCGCGGGGCGTAGTGCGACAGGCCGGGGAAGATGTGCACCTGCCCGTGCGGCAGGCTACTGGCAATCAGCCGGGTGTGGGCATCCTGAATCAGGTCGTGCTCGCCGGCCAGCACCAGGGTGGGCGCGGCGATGCCGGCCAGGTCCGTGGCTTTCATGCGCGGGTAGTCGAGCAGCAGCACCATGAGCGGGCGCATCTGGCGCATCCGTGGGCTGAGGGGGTAGAGCAGCGTGGTCATGGTCTTGCCCTTGTGCACCTCCTTGAGGGTGGCGGCGGTCACGGCCAGGGTGTCGGCCCAGAGGTTGGCCCCCATCGTCACCAGCTTCTTCACCTGCTGGGGGTGGTGCAGGGCCAGGCTCAGGCCGGTGTTGCCGCCGTCGCTCCAGCCCACGACGTGGGCGGCGGGGATGTTCAGGGATGTGAGCAGCGCGCTCATGTCCTCGGCAAACAGGTCGTAGGTCAGCGTCTGCTTGCCGTTGGTGCTCTGGCCCTGGGCGCGGGTGTCCACGGCGATGACCTGGTAGTGTTTGGCCAGCTCGGGAATCTGGCCGGTGAAGGCCGCGATGGACTGGCCGTTGCCGTGCAGCAGCAGCAGGGGCTCGCCGCTACCGTATGTCTCGTAGTAGAGCCTGATGCCGT
>JAQBNT010000026.1 GCA_028288445.1 Hymenobacter sp.
CTGCTGACCTTCACCAGGATTAAGAAGGGCGTGTACGAGGAAGCCTTGCCGGCCATTATTGACATGGCCACCAAGCTGGGCGGTGATGGGGAGGCGGACCTGAAAGGGGCCACCATTCAGGTGGGAAAGGCGCTGAACGACCCGATTAAGGGCATTACGGCGCTGGGCAAAGCCGGCGTGTCGTTCTCGGAAGACCAGAAAACGATGATTAAGTCGCTCGTCGAAACGGGCGACGTGGCCGGCGCGCAGGCCATCATCTTGGGCGAGTTGAAAACGGAGTTTGCCGGCTCGGCTGAAGCGGCCGCCAAGGCCGGCACCGGGCCGCTGAAACAGTTCCAGATTCAAATCGGGAACGTGAAGGAGGGGCTGGGCGAGCTGATTGTGGACGGGTTGCAGGCCATTCAGCCGGTGCTCGCCGCCGGCGTGGGCCTGTTGGCCTTTTTCATCGAGTTGCTGAAGGGCACGCCGGCGTTCCTCTCCGAGAACAAGGCGGCGCTGGTGGGGCTGGGCGTGGCCATCGTGACGCTCAATGCCGAGCAGCTGATTCTTAATGGTCTGGTCCTGTACCAGGCCGTGGTGGAGAAGGGCCGGGCAGCGGCTACCATCGCCAGCGCTACGGCCCAGCGCCTGCTCAACAGCGCGATGACGGCCAATCCCATTGGCCTGGTCATCGCGGCGGTGGCGCTGCTGGTCGGGGGCTTTATCACGCTCTACGACCGCAGCGAGAAGGTGCGGGAGGTGATTGCCGGCCTCGGGGCCACGGCCAAATCGGTGTTTGCCAGCATCAAGGACATCGTCGTAAACCAGCTGGGCAGCGTGGCCACGCTGCTGGCCGGCATCTTCACCTTCAACCCGGCGCTGATTAAGCAGGGCCTGGCCGAACTCGGCCCGGTGCTGGGCAAGGCCGGCACCGATGCGGCGGCCGCCTACCACCAGGGCTACGCCACGCAGGAGCAAAAGGAGCAGGCCGCGCAGGCGGCCCGGGCCAGCCAGCAGCGGGCCGAACTGACCAAAAAGGCCCAGGAAGCGGCGAAGAAAACGGCGGAGGAAGAGCTAAAAGCCAGTCGGGAGTCGCTGAAAAACCGGGAGGCTAATATTAAGGCAGCCCTGGCGCTGGTGGCGGCCGGCTCGGCCGAGGAGCTGCGGCTGAAGAAGCTGGCGATAACGACGAAGCGCGACATCGACCTGCTCGATGAGAAGAAAACGGCCGGCGACAAAAAGGTGATTCGGGCCGAAGCCCTGCGCGACCTGCGCCAGCTACAGGACGATTTTGATAAGAAAGGCCAGGCCGCTGCCGAGAAACGGGCCAAGGAGCAGGCCGACGTGCAGAAGCGCATCGCCGACCTGAAGGCCGGCCTGCTGACGGATGAGACGGAAAAACGCATCCAGCAGCTGACGGCGGCGGCTGAGAAGGAAAAGGCCCAAGCCGCCGGCTCGGCGGCGCAGATTGCGGAGCAGCGCCGGCTCATCGAGCAGAAGCTGACGGCCGACATCGCGGCGGAGCGCAAGAAGCAGGCCGATGCGGTGGCCGCCGTTGATGCCGAGATTGAGAAGCAGCGCACGGCCCTCATCGTGGATGGCTACGAGCGCCGCGCCGCGCAGCTGCTGGCCGCCGCCGCCGACAGCGCCAAGGTCAAAGGCACCGATGCCCAGGTAGCCGAGCAGCGCCGGCTGATTCAGGAAAAGCTCCAGCGCGACCTGGTGCAGCTGGAGCAGGACCGGGTGGAGCAGCAGCGGGAAATCGCGGCCCGCATCCTGGCCATCGACGAGGATATTGCCCTGCGCCGCATCGAGCGCCGCCGGCAGCACGCGGCCGGGTACAGCCAGGAGGCCGCGCAGGCCGATGCTGACGAGTACGCCATCCGGCGGGCGCAGCTGGATGAGCGGTACGGGCAGGAGCTTTTCCAGGAAGGACTGACAAATGCGGAAAAGCTGGCCATTTCCCGCCGGTACCTGGATGAAAAAGAGGCGCTGGAAGACGAGTATGGCCAGCGGGGTCTGGAGCGGCGGAAAGCGGAAGCCGCGCTGGGGCTGGAAATCGCGGGCCAGGTCGTGCAGACCTTAGCCGATTTTCAGAAGATTGGCTCGGATAAGGAACTGGCCAAAATCGACAAGGATAAAAAAGCCCGCCTGACCAAGCTCGAGGCCGAATACAAGGCCGGCACCGTGAGCAAGGAGCAGTACGAGCAGCAGAAGTCCAACATCGAGGCCAACTACGACGCCAAAACCCGTTCCATCAAGAAGGAAGCGGCCGAGAAGGAGAAGCAGTACAACATTGCCCAGGCCATCATTGCCACGGCCCTGGCCGTGGTAAAGGCCCTGCCCAATCCGTTTCTGGCCACGGCCGCCGGCATTACGGGCGCGCTGGCCACGGCCAAAATCATTGCCACCCCGATTCCCGAGTTTGCCCGGGGCGGCGTAGTGGGGGCACCGCGGCCGACGTGGCGCGAAAAAGTGCGTCGGTTTGTGAATGGAGGCAGCATTAACCCCGTGGCGGGCGTGCCGAGTGTCGGCCAGCTGCACAGCAATGACGGAATTCAGATGATTGACGGCAAGACCGGCGAGCACCTGGGCGAGTGGGAGCGGGGCGAGCCGTACATGATTCTGAGCCGTGACACCTACGCTAATAACCGTGAGCTGGTGGATGAGCTGCTCGATACGAGCCTGAACCGGGGCGGGGCCCCGGTGCGCCGGCGCGATGGGGGGCACTACGCCGATGGCGGCACACCCGGCGGCGCATTGCCGGCAGCCACGGGCAGCGCAACAGCCGGCAACGATGCGTTGCTGCAGGTAGCTCGTGAAACCCGTGATGCCGTGCTGGCGCTGCCGTCGCGCCAGCGCATTGATTGGGGAAATGAGGATACGGCCAACGTAGAAGATGCCCTGGCCGACCGTGAGGACGTGCGTGAGCGGAGCCGTATCAGATAAGGGCGTGCCACAGTATCTGCCACAGTAAAAGCAAAAAGCCCCTTCCTGATAGCAGGAAGGGGATTTTGTTTGCAAACGAGCGGTCTGGACGGGACTCGAACCCGCGACCTCCGCCGTGACAGGGCGGCATTCTAACCAACTGAACTACCAAACCGTTTGCCTTGGTGGAGAAGCCGTGTGCTTTTCCGTTTTGGTGTTACAAAGGTAGGGTAGGAAAAGTACGCCCTGCAAGGATGGGGCCAATATTTCTTCAAAAAAGACGCTAATTAAGAGCTTGGGGGTTGTTTCTCAGGAACATTAATTTTTGCGTCTTGCCTCAACGGCGGATGTTTTACCTTTGCCATCCACCTTCGCGGTGGCATTTGATGGCGCAGGCAACGGGTTCAAGCCCCGTCCAGACCGCAAATGCCCGCTATTTTCGCTTTCCCACTCCACGCAAATACTCTTCGCAGTCCATGCTCCTCGATTTTGAACAACCCATCGCCGCCCTCGAAGGCAAGCTTCTTGAAATGCAGAAACTCGCTGCCGACAGCGACGTGGAAGTAGGCGAAGCCGTTGCGGCGCTGGAAAAACGCATCAAAGACCTCAAAAAGGAAACTTACGCCAACCTCACGCGTTGGCAGCGGGTGCAGCTCTCGCGCCACCCGGAGCGGCCCTACACCTTAGACTACATAGAAGGCATGGCCGACAAGTTTGTGGAGTTGCACGGCGACCGCACCGTGGGCGACGATAAAGCCATGGTGGGTGGTTTCGGCGAGATTGACGGCCACACTGTCATGTTCATCGGCCAGCAGAAGGGCCATAACACCAAGCAGCGCCAGTTTCGCAACTTCGGTATGCCCAACCCCGAGGGCTACCGCAAGGCCCTGCGCCTGATGAAGCTGGCCGAGAAATTCAACGTGCCGGTGGTGACGCTGATTGATACGCCCGGCGCTTTTCCGGGCCTGGAGGCCGAGGAGCGGGGGCAGGGCGAGGCCATTGCCCGCAACCTGAAGGAGATGTTTATGCTGAAGGTGCCGGTTATCTGCGTTATTATCGGCGAGGGCGCGAGCGGCGGGGCCTTGGGTATTGCCATCGGCGACCGGGTGCTGATGCTGGAAAATACCTGGTACTCCGTTATTTCACCGGAATCGTGCAGCAGTATCCTGTGGCGCTCCTGGGACTACAAGGAGCAGGCGGCCGAAGCCCTCAAGCTCACGGCGACGGATATGAAATCGGCCGGGCTGGTTGATGGCATCGTGAAGGAGCCGCTGGGCGGGGCGCACACCGCGCCCGAAGCCATGATTGAAACGCTGAAAAACACGCTGCTCAAGACGCTGAAGGAGCTGAGTGCGATTTCGGCAGAAGACCGGATTTCGCAGCGCATTGATAAGTTTTCGGCGATGGGAGTTGTAGTAGAATAGTTTACATGAAAATTCATACCATCGACACCGGCCTTTTCAAGCTCGACGGCGGCGCCATGTTTGGTGTGGTGCCCAAAAGCATGTGGCAGAAGCTGAACCCGCCCGATGCCAACAACATGTGCACCTGGGCCATGCGCTGCCTGCTGATTGAGGACGGCGGCCGGTTGCTGCTCATCGACAACGGAATTGGCGACAAGCAGGACGAGAAGTTTCGGGGCCATTTCTTCCTGCACGGCGATGACACGCTGGAAAAGTCTCTGCGCAAGCTGGGCTTCACCAGCGCCGATATCACCGATGTTTTTCTGACGCACCTGCACTTTGACCACTGCGGGGGCTCGGTGCAGCGCCGGCCCGACGGGGCGTTGCAGCTGGCGTTTCCCAATGCCACCTATTGGAGCAATGAGGCGCACTGGGACTGGGCCGTGACGCCCAACCCGCGCGAAAAGGCCAGCTTTCTGAAGGAGAACATTCTACCAATTCAGGAAAGTGGGCATTTGAAATTCATCGACCTGCAAAAAGGCGTGCCCGATGCGCTGCCGCAGTTCCGCGAAATCATATTGGCTGATGGGCATACCGAGAAAATGATGGTGCCCGTACTTGATTACAAAGGCCGCACGCTGGCCTTCATGGCCGATTTGCTGCCCAGTGCCGCCCACATTCCGCTGCCCTATGTGATGAGCTACGACGTGCGCCCGCTCATCACGATGCCCGAAAAAGAAGCCGTGCTGCGCCGGGCCGCCGAAGAAAACTGGGTGCTGCTGTTGGAGCATGACCCCACCAACGAGGCCTGTACCGTGGCCCTGACCGACAAAGGCGTGCGCCTGGACCAGACCCTGCGGGTGGCGGATTTGTGAGTCGGCGAGTTGGCGGAGTAGTAGCGTAATTACGTATCAGCACAAAACCCGACAGCAAAGCGCGTGCATCCTTCTTACGACCCCACCAACCCGCCAGTCAACCAACCAACCAGCCCACAGCTCGGGTTGGCATTATCTGGAGGGGGGGCGCGGGGAATTGCGCACTTGGGGGTACTGGCGGCCCTCGATGAACTGCAACTGCCGGTGGCGCAGCTGGCGGGCGTGAGCTCGGGGGCTATTGCCAGCGTGTTTTACGCGGCGGGATTTGCGCCGCGCGAGATTCTGCGGTTGCTGCTGGCTACCAACGTGTTTCGGCTCACGCGGCCGGCATTTAGCCGGTTTGGGCTGCTGCACCTCGATGCGGTGGAGCAGCTGCTGGCCCGGCACCTGGGCAGCACGGTCAATTTTGAGGATTTGAGCCGGCCGTTGACGCTGGTAGCTACTGATTTGATGGTGGGCGAGTCGGTATATTTCAACTCCGGGCCGCTGCTGCCGCCGCTGCTGGCTTCGTCGGCCGTGCCCATAATTTACCGGCCGGTGGAGTACCAGGGCCGGCAACTGGTGGATGGCGGCCTGCTCAACAACCTGCCCGTGGAGCCGCTGCTGGGCCAAACCAACCTGCGCGTGGTGGGCGTGCACTGCAACCCCATCAACCCCGAGGCCCGCATTCCCACCTTCCGCCGGCTCATCGAGCGCACCCTGCACCTGGCCATCAATGCCAACACGGCGGCCCGCAAAAGCCAGTGCCACCTGTTGCTGGAGCCGCCCGAGCTGCGCCACTACCGCCCCCTGAGCTATAAGCGCGGCCCCGAGCTGTTCGACATCGGCTACCGCTACGCCATGGGGCAGGCCGAGGCTTTGCAGGCGCTGCTGTAACCGTTGCAGCCGCAGCCGTGGGCGCATTGTGTCCGGCACCCCATATTTGCAGCCCGGTTTGGCTGCTGTAAGGCTAAAAACTGGTTTTCTTTTTTGTTAACTCCGTATTGCTTTTCATGACTCCCCGCGAAAAATCTCCCTTCTGGCACGCCATGGCCACGCTCGTGTTCAAAGTGGCCGGCTGGCATCTGGGCGAGATTCACAACCCAGACATCAAGAAGAGCATGATGATTGCGGCCCCGCACACCAGCAACTGGGACATCATTCTGGCCCGGGCGGCCTTCTATTTGATGGGCGTGCCCGTGCGCTTCACCGTGAAAAAGGAGTGGACCGAAAACATCGCGCTGGGCTGGCTGGTGAAGGCCATCGGCGGCCTGGCCGTGGACCGCAGCCGCAACAACAGCCTCGTGGATGGCATGGTGAAGCTCTTTGATGAGCACGAGGAGCTGGTGATTCTTATCACGCCGGAGGGCACCCGGGCCTACCAGCCGCGCTGGCGCAAGGGCTACTATTTTGCCGCGCTGGGGGCGCATGTGCCCATCCGGCTGGGGTATCTGGATTATGCCAAAAAGGAGGCCGGCATCGGCGAAGCCGTGTGGCCCACGGGCGATTACGAAGCCGATGAAGCTAAAATCAAAGCGTTTTATCGCACCAAATCGGGGCGATTCCCTGAGCAGGGCGTGCGCTGAAACGAGAACTGTCATTCCGAGCGGAGCGCGGAAGCTGAGTTAAGCCGTTTGAACGGTTGTATTCAGATTCCGCGCTCCGTTTGGAATGACAATATTCGATGCTAACTATTGCCGCGGTTGCCGTGCAGAAATACCCGGAATACTGTGCCCCGGCCTTCTTCGCTCTCGACGGCGATGTGGCCGCCTTCGGACTGCACCAGCCGGTTGACGAGGAACAGGCCCACGCCCGTACCCTCGCCCGCCTGCGGGTGGAAGCGCCGGAACAGCTGGAACAGCTCGGAGCCGTAGCGGTCCAGGTTCATGCCCAGGCCGTTGTCGCGCACTTCGAGCACCGGGCAGCCGTCGGCTTCGTAGGTGCGCACCTGAATGTGGGGGGCGCGGCCGGCGTGCCGGTACTTGAGGGCATTGCCCAATAGGTTGATGAGGATGGTGCGCAGGTTGCTGCGTACATAGCGCAGGGCCGGCAAACCGGCAAACTCGGTGTCGATGTGGGCTTCGGTGGCCACCAGCTGTGGGCGCAGGGACTTGAGCACATCGGCCACGAGGCCATCAAACGTGACTTGTTCGGCATCCTGCTCGCCGGGGCTGCGCTGCTCCTGCACCACGGCCGCCAGGTCGGTGATGGTGGTGGACAGGCTGTGCAGCGAGTCTTCCAGCAGACGTAGCACCACAGCTTCTTCGGGGTCCTGGAAGGTAGCGGTGCGGCGCAGCTCGTCGAAGAGGCCGCGCAGGTTGTCGAGGGGCTGGCGCAGGTCGTGGCTGGCCGCGTACACGAAATTGTCGAGGTCCTGATTTGTGCGGGCCAGCAGGCGGTTGCGTGCTCCAACTTCCTGGTTGGCGGCGCTGAGTTGGGCATTTTTTTCGTGCAGCTCCTGCCGGATTTCGGTAAGCTCAGCCAGTGAATCACGCAGCTCGCGGTTCACGCCTTGTAACTCGCCGTGGTAGCGCGCGATGTACTGCCGCCACTCGTTTTTTTCGATGGCGTGCAGCACCGTTTTGTTCAGCAGCTCACGGTCGAACTGCTGTTTTACTAAATAGTCGAGCGCGCCGGAATTGAGGGCGCGCACGGCCAGGGCCTCGTTGCCGCCGCCGGTTATCATCACCACGCACAGCGTATCGGGCGGGGCCAGCTCACGCAAGGCCTCCAGCAGGTCCAGGCCGTCGGTATCGGGCAGGTTGTAGTCGAGCAGCACACAGTCGGGCTGCTGGATGCGGAATTGCTCCAGGCCATCGGCCCCCGAGGAGGCCTCCACTATTTCCAGGCGCTGAAAACCAGCCTGCTGGCCCAGGAAGCGCCGGTACAGCATTCGGTCCTCCGGGTTGTCGTCAATCAGTAGAATTCGCTTCACAGGCGTCTAACCAGCCAATGGAAGCTCCGAAGCTTCCAGCCAATAACGAATAATCAGCCGCACTTTTTCCTCCAGTTCGGGGTAGCCAATGGGCTTGGTGAGGTAGCTGTTGGCCCCCAGGCGGTAGCATTCGGCAATATCGGTTCGGTTAGACGAGGTGGTGAAAACGATGACCGGGATAGTATGCAGGGCCGGGTCAGTTTTCAGCACGTCGAGCACGGCGCGGCCATCGGTGCCGGGCATGTTGAGGTCGAGCAGGATGATGACGGGCAGTTGGTTGGGGTAGTCCGGGTGCTTGCCGTAGCCCTTGAGGTATTCGAGGGCCTGGTCGCCGTCTTCGCAGCGCAGCACGGGGTTGGGCACCGCATTTTTGCGAAAGGCCCGGCTCAGCGCCGTGAAGTCTTCAACGCTGTCTTCCACCACAAGGATGGGAATGAGGGCGGTGGGATTCATTGACTTACAGATTGTTGGAAAGCGAAAAATAGAAGGTAGCACCTTTGCCAATTATGGAATCAACCCACAGCTCGCCGCCGTGTTTCTCCACCATCTTGCGGGCAATGGCCAGGCCGGCCCCGGTGCCCCCGCCGTACTTGTCCTGCGCGTGCAGGCGCTTGAAAATTTTGAAAATGTTTTCGTGGTGCTTCGGGTCGATGCCGATGCCGTTGTCCTGTACGTAAATAACGGTGAAATCGGTCGGATTTCCGGTGCCTTTCGGGCCCCGAATTTCGGCCGGAGCTACGCCGATGGTAACGTGCTTTTTAGCATGGTTATTATAGCGTAGCGCATTAGTTAGCAGGTTGTTGAATACCTCGTGCATTAAGGTGCGGTTGCCGCGCAGGGTGGGCAGGGGGCTGGGCACCGTCACGGTGGTATTAGTTTCTTCCAGGCGGGGGTGCAGCAGGTCGAGGATGTCGGCCAGGGCGTCGTTCAAATTCACGGCATCCACCACCAAATCGACCCGGCCCACGCGCGAAAGCTGGAGCAGCGACTCAATCAGGGATTCCATGCGCTGGCTGAGGCGCACCAGGGTCTGGAGCTTGCTTACGCCCTCGGCGTCGAGCTGCTCAGCGTAGTCTTCCAGCAAAAACAGCGAGTAGTTGTGGATGCCGCGCAGGGGCTCCTTGAGGTCGTGCGAGGCCACGTAGGCAAACGAGTCCAGCTCGTCGTTGCTGCGTTCCAGCTCAGCATTGAGGCGGGCCAGGTCAAGGGCCTTGGCTTGCAGCTCGTTGAACACCTTGAGCCGGATATCGGAAATGTGCAGCCGGATTTCCTGCGCGGCCTCAATTTCAAGGGGCAGCCACGGGTCCGAGGTTTCCTCCACGGTCTGCTTCCAGGCCTCAAACGACTGCCGGGGCGAAAGGAAAATCTGGCCGTCGGCGGTGGTCTGGTTTTTTTCGTGGCGGCCGGCCCAGGTCACGGTTTGCAGCTGCTCGGGCCGGAACCAGAGGATGTACTCGCCCGCGTCGCGGGCCAGCGCCACCGCCAGAATGCCGCTGGCCGTGCCCCGGATGGCCTTGCCGGCCGGGTTCAGCTGGGCGTAGGAATCGGTCACGAAAACGTCGTGCGGGTTGTTGGCACGCAACCATTCTATGATGTCCTCAATCTGGCGGGGCTTGGGCGTGTGGCCCATGGTAATCAGCTCACCATCAAAGCAGATGGCCGCGCCGCCGCAGTCCAATACATCCAGCAGGTTGGGGGTGAAGCGGTGCAGGCCATCCATGAAATTCGTCTGGGTGGCTATCAAATCGAACAGCCGCACCTGGGCCTCGCGGATGCGCAGGCGGTAGGTCTGCTCGTCCTGCTGCTCCTTGCTTTTGAGCAGTGCCGACACCGTTTTGCCCAGGAACTGGCACAGGTCGCGCAATTCGTAGCTCACCAGGCGCGGGCTTTGGTGGTGGCAGGTCACCATGCCCCACAGCTGCCCTTCCTGAATGAGCGAAATGGTCATGGTGGCCTCTGAGCCCAGATTGTGCAGGTATTCCAAGTGAATGGGCGACACGCTTCGCAGCACCGAATACGTCATGTCGGGCGGCCGGCTGGCCCCGGGGGCGAGCGTGGGCACCAGCGGTACTGGGGTGTATTTGGCGTTGGGGATAAAGCGGAGCCAGTTTTTGAGATACATGGCCCGGGCCTGCTTCGGAATGTCGGTGGCGGGGTAGTGCATGCCCAGCCAGGGGGGCAGGTCCTCGCGCACGTCCTCGGCAATGACCTCGCCGCTGTCGTCGGGCGCGAAGCGGTAGATGGCCACCCGGTCAAACCCCGTGATGGCGCGAACCTGCTCGGCCGTGACCTGGCAGCATTCCAGCACGCTTTCGGCCGTGAGCAAGCGGCCCAGGCTCATGTTGAGGGCCGGCAAATCGAACGCACTCACGCTGGTATCGGCCACCGGCTCGCCTTCCACCCACAGCAGGCCGTCGTAGCGGTGCAGGATGAGCTTGTAGGCCGGCTGGCCCGTCACCCGCCCGAGGCGGATGCCCAGCAGCCGCCCATCGGGGCCCAGCTTGGCCCATACGCGCTCCACTTCCACTAGCTGCTCGGGCTCCAGCAACGTGCCCAGGCCCGCGCCAATCAGGGTATCAGGGGCCATGCCCAGCAGCGTCAGCGTGTTGGCGCTGGCCTGCACCACGCGGCGGCTCTGCTCATCGAGGCACAGCAAAAAACCGTAGGGCTGAATCAGGCCGGGGATGTGAATGGGCTCCCGGTCGCAGTTAGTGAGCGTGATGGGCTGGCCAAGCAGGCTTTCGTCGGTGAGTTTTAGCGCTGATTGAGCCATGTAGCTAGGGCTTGAAAAGTATGAACGGCCGAAGCCACGATGGCCTCGGGGTCGTCTTCGCCGGTTGCGGCGGCCTCGGTTAGCTGCTCGCAAAAGGCTTTCCAGAGCTGCCCGGTGCGCTCGGCCCGGCCCGTGAAAAAGGCATGCGTGGCAATGCCCGCCTTATCGAGCTGCCGCGCAATCACCTGCCCGCCCAGCGTCGAGCCTTCGAGCACGTACATGGCCCCCAGCAGCTGAGCGCGGCTGGTGAGCGGCGGCAGTTCGGGGTAGAGCGGCGGTGCGGCATCGTGGCCCAGCCGGGCCAAGTCCTGCAGAATCAGAGGCGCACGGTAGCGCTGGTCGAGCTGCCAGGCCGGCCCGAAGGTGGCGGCATGGGCGTGCAGCTCTGCTTCATACGGTTCCAGGAAACCGTACATTTTGGCCAGGAATTGGGTTGTATCGGCGGCCGTCACTGTGCCTGCTGTCAGGGCCAGGTTGAACGGATTTTGCTCCACTGCATCGTGGAATGGTCTGGTTTCGAGGCGAAGGCGCGGCAGAATAGCCGAGCTTTCCGAAGGGGTTGACATAGGTAATTGCAACGTTGACAAGGCGAAAATAGGCCATCTAACGTGGCACAGCATCTTTTGCTTAGTCCTGGGTCAGGGCGTAGCTCACCAGGTTGGCGCCCATGCGCAGGGCCGCGTCGTGTACGGCGGGGGAGTCTTCGGGATACGTGCCCACGTCTTCCCAGCCATTGCCGAGGTCGCATTCGTAGGAGTAAAAGCATATCAGCCGGCCTTTGTACACCAGCCCGAAGCCCTGGGCGCGCTTGCCGTCGTGCTCATGCACCTTGGGCAACCCTTTGGGAAACTGATATTTCTGGTGATAAATCGGGTGGGCGTAGGGCAACTCCACAAACTCCAGCTCAGGAAATACCTTTTTCATCTCGGGCCGGATAAATTTATCGAGCCCATAATTATCATCGATGTGCAGAAAACCGCCGCCCGTGAGGTACTGACGCAGGTTTTTGGCCTCGGCGGCCGTGAAGCTCACGTTGCCGTGCCCGGTCATGTGGACGAAGGGGTAGGAGAGCAGCTCCGGCGCGTCGAGTTCCACGGTGGCTTCGTCGGGCGCGATGTTGGTTTTCAGTGCCTGGTTGCAGAAGCTGATGAGGTTGGGCAGCGAGGTTTTGTTGGCGTACCAGTCGCCCCCGCCGCCGTAGTGCAGCTTGGCCAGGCGGAAACTGGGCGCGGGCGCGGCGGCCGAGAACAGCAGCGAAACAAATAAAAGCAGGTATTTCAGCATAATGATGGGCAAATTAGGCGCAGCTTACCGGGCTTTATAATTACGGGCGACGCGGGAAAGTTCGGCCCTAGGTGTTGCGGCCGGCGCGGCGGTGCGGGCGCTGGGCCGCCGCAAAGTAACCACGCCCGCTACCTTGTGGCAGAGGCGACCGCACCGCCGCGACATTTTGGGCCGAACAAATGAGCACAGAGAAACTAACCCGGTTTTTGCAAAGCACCGGCCTCATGAATGCCGGGCAGGCCACAGAAATTGCCGCTGAGTTCACGCCGAAGGAATTCGGCAAGAATGCTTACCTGCTGCACGCCGGCCACATCAGCGACGACTACCTGTTTTTGGACAGCGGTTTCATGCGCGCTTTTGCCTATGATACGGACGGCAACGACGTAACCACCGGTTTTTATGCCAGCGGCCAGATTGTGTTCGAAGTAGCGTCCTTTTTCAACCGCACGCCCTCGCAGGAATACATTCAGGCGCTCACCGATTGCCAGGGCTGGGGTATCACGCACCAGCAATTGAACGCCTTATTCCACGCCCGGCCCGAGTTCTGGGAGTTTGGCCGCTCGGTATTGGTGCGCGGCTACGCGGCCCTCAAAAGCCGGATGCTGGCCCTGATAACCGAGCCTGCCGCTACCCGCTACGACAGCCTGCTCCACGCCAGCCCCGAAATCCTCCAGCACGCGCCCCTCAAAACCATCGCCTCCTACCTCGGCATCACCGACACCTCGCTGAGCCGGATTCGGAAGGGGCCTGCCCCAAAGTAGCGCAGGACGCATTTCTTGCCATTTGGCAAGCCGGGGCTCAAGGGCAGCCAGTTCCTTTGTGGCGTACCAAAAACCACCCTGCCCGGCCATGCACACGCTCCCCAATACCGCACTTATTGGCCTCGTTTTCGGCCTGGCCACCGGCCTCGCCGTCGGGTTGTTCTATCTCGCCGCGCACCGCTCCGGGCGCGTGCTGCTGGTGCTGCTGGCGTGGCTGCTGGTGCAGGGCGTGGTGGGCCTGCGCGGCTTTTACACCATCAGCAACACGCTGCCGCCGCGGCTGGCGCTGCTGCTGGGGCCACCGCTGCTCCTGATTGCGGCACTGTTTGCCACGGCGGCCGGCCGGCGCTGGCTGGACGGGCTGCGCCTCGAAATCCTGACCGTGCCCCATGTGGTCCGGTTTCCGGTCGAGTTGGTTCTATTCGGGCTGTTTCTGCAAAAAGCCGTGCCGCAGCTTATGACGTTTGAAGGCCGCAACTGGGATATTCTGGCGGGCCTCACGGCTCCCGTTGTGTGGTATTTCGCTTTCCACCAGCAGCGGCTGGGTCAGCGCGGGTTGCTGCTCTGGAATGTGCTCGGACTAATTTCCTTGCTCAATATTGTAGCGAATGCGCTGCTGTCGGCCCCCACGCCTTTGCAGCGTTTCGCCTTTGCGCAGCCCAATATTGCCATTCTGCACTTCCCATTTGTATGGCTGCCGGGCTGCGTGGTGCCTTTGGTATTGCTGGCGCATCTGGCCGCCATCCGGCAGTTGATTAAAGGCGGCAACTGGACGACTGATGGAAACGGCCGAATTAGTGGATGATTAGTTTGTATAGAATATATTTTATATAATGCGGGACTGAAATTCAGCGGCGAGCCAAGAAACCCCACTTTCATTCCCAGCTATGAGCACAATCACCACCAAAGACGTCGTATTTATTACCGGAGCCTTCGTTAGCAACAATTGCTGGGATGAATGGCGCGCTTATTTTGAAAGCAAAGGCTACAAAACCGTGGCCCCGGCCTGGCCCTTCAAAGACGGCACGGCCGCCGAGTTGCGCGCCCGGCAGCCCCACGATACCGACCTGGCGCACCTGACCCTGAAGGAAGTAGTAGACCACTACGCCGGCGTAGTGCAGAGCTACCCGCAAAAGCCCATTGTCATCGGTCATTCGCTGGGCGGCCTCATGACCCAGCTTATCGTCAACCGCGACCTGGCGGCGGCCGGCGTGGCCATCCATTCGGTGCCCACGCTGGGCGTGTTTCCTTACGAGTTTTCGTTCCTGAAAGCGGGGTGGAAGTCCCTGGGCATCTTCACCTCGCTCGATGCAACGTACCTGATGTCCTTCGAGGACTGGCAGTATGCGTTTGTGAATGAAATGCCGCTGGAGGTACAGCGCGTCGCGTACGAAAAGTACACGATTCCCGAATCCAAGGTAGTGGCGCGCGGCGGCCTCAGCAGCGCCGCCGAGGTAGACTACGAAAAGGACCACCCGCCGCTGCTGCTCACCGCCGGCAGCATCGACAACATTATTCCTGCGCACCTCAATTTCCGGAATTTCGAGAAGTACGAGAAGAACGATTCCGTATTGGATTACGCGGAATTTGCGGGCCGCAACCACTTTGTGCTGGGCCAGCCCACCTGGCGCGAGGATGCCGACTACATCATCAACTGGCTGGAACAGCAGTAGCAGTGGGCTGTCAGCGTGGTCAGGCAACTTTTACCGGCTCGGTTTAGTAAGCGTTGCCATCGCCGCTGGCTGATTAGAAAGCCAGTGCTCACCTGCAATCCAGACCAGACAATGAACAGGCAAATCATGGTAATGGCAATGATTCTCGGAGCGGGGAAAGTTGCGCATGCGCAAACTCAGGTCGCTTCCTATGCCTTTGGTAAACCCGGGACGGCCACTTATGAGCGCCTGAGCTTCTGGGTAAAGGACGGCCAGCGCACGGACATTTACTACGCGTATGGGGCCGCTCGCAAAGAAGCGAAATTGAATTACCTGAGCAAAGCCCAGCTAAATAATAAGCCAGGATTCAAGGTGCGGTTTTCCAATGGCCATGTGCTTGCCATCGTTCCCGAAGGCCTGCTGCTGCAGGTGGGCGATGCCCCCGGCAAAGCGTCCAAAAGTTTCGCCTGGGAATACGAAGGCCCGGTAAACGGCATCGGGACCTTTTGCCAGAGCTGCGCGGCGGATGAAAAAGAGGCCATGCGGATTATTCGGACGTACTACCTGAAATAGCGTGGCCCCGCGCCCCGCTTACCTTTGCGCCTGCGTCCGTTTTCCACCTCCGCATGACCAATGAAGAAACCGCCGTTAAAGCCACCTATTTCAGCATCGTTGGCAATACGAGCCTGGCGTTAATCAAAGGAGTGGCCGGCTATTTCGGCAATTCTTACGCATTGGTGGCCGATGCCATCGAATCCACGGCCGATATTTTCGCGTCGTTTCTGGTGCTCTTTGGCATCAAGTACGCCAGCCGGCCCGCCGACAAAAACCATCCCTACGGCCACGGCCGCATCGAGCCGCTGATAACGTTCCTGGTGGTGGGCTTTCTGATAACCTCGGCCACAATTATCGCTTACGAGAGCATTCAGAACATTGGCACGCCGCACGCCCTGCCCAAGGCCTGGACGCTGGTTATCCTGAGCGGCATCATCGTCTGGAAGGAAATATCCTTCCGCACGGTGATGAAAAAAGCGGAGGCAATTAACAGCTCCTCGCTCAAAGCCGACGCCTGGCACCACCGCAGCGACGCCATTACGTCGGTGGCCGCGTTCGCCGGCATTTCCATCGCGCTGTTGCTGGGCAAGGGGTATGAGTCGGCCGATGACTGGGCGGCCCTGTTCGCCTCCGGCTTCATTCTTTACAACAGCTACCAGATTTTTCGGCCGGCGCTGGGCGAAATCCTGGATGAGCACGTCTACGATGATTTGGTGCTGGAAATCAGAGCCGTTGCCTTGACGGTAGCAGGTGTGCGCGGCACCGAAAAATGCTTCATCCGCAAAGCCGGTATGCAGTACCACGTCGACCTGCACGCCAACGTGAGTGGCGATATCACCGTGCGGCAAGGCCACGAAATCGCGCATCTGCTGAAGGATACGCTACGCAACGAGCTTCCGCAGCTCGGCCACGTTCTGATTCACATTGAGCCGCAGGGGTAGCGGGCTTAGCGGCCAATATGGGCCGTGAACACCGCCGCCAGCGCGGCCGTCTCCGTGCGCAGCCGCGAGGCCCCCAGCGTCACCGGCCGAATGCCTTTGGCCAGCGCCAGCGCAATTTCCTGCGGCGTAAAATCACCTTCCGGCCCGATGAGCACGCAGCAGCCCGGTCCTGCGCCGGCCACCTGCGCCAGCGCCGTGCGCTCGCCTTCTTCCAGATGCGCGATAAACGTGGTTTCGGGCGTAACGCCGGCCACAAAAGCCGCGAAATCCTGCATCTCATCCAGCTGCGGCAACCACGCCTGGCCCGACTGCTTCAGCGCGCTGATAGCAATTTTCTCCAGCCGCTCCAGCTTCAGCTCGCGGCGCTCGGAGCGGGCGCAGCGCAGGAAGCTGATGCGCTCCACCCCAATTTCCACGGCCTTTTCCACGAACCACTCCATGCGGTCGAGGTTTTTGGTGGGGGCCACGGCTACGTGGGTGAAGTAGGAGCGGGGCGCCACCGTTTCGTGGTGCGTGATGCGGAGCTGGCAGCGCTTGGGGTTGGCATCGGCCACGGCTGCTTTGTAGAGGCTGCCCCGGCCGTCGAGTAGCTCCACTTCGTCGCCCATGCCCAGGCGCAGTACGCGCACGGCGTGCTTGCTTTCGTCTTCGGGCAGGGTGTAGGTAGAGCCGGCGAGGTCGGGCGCGAAGAAGGTATGCATGAAGGCAAAGAACGGCAGGCCGGAGCAAAAGCCGTTTGGCGGAGTGAAGCGTGCTCAGTCATGCTGTCAATAATCGTGCGCCTGCGAGTGTGGCTTTCGCGGCCATTCTGTAAATTATTTATCCAGCTATAGAAGGATTTTTTCAGGCCCAGGACCAACACAAACGCAGTGCTTTTTTACTGTTGACAAGCGGTTGACTGGCAATAAAATCAACTTCATCAAAGCCTGCTAATCTCTTTTCGCGGGCTTTTCTATCAATGAGAAAGGAGCCGCGAATGGGGCTGGGTGAGATTGTGAAGATAATAAATATTAGAATATATTAATTATTTTTAATAAACCCCTCCTGTTTTTTATCTCTATC
>JAQBNT010000304.1 GCA_028288445.1 Hymenobacter sp.
CGCGCAGCACGTCGCCAAGCTCGTTGTGGGCGCGGATCAGGTCGGCCAGTTCGTCGTTCTGCGGCCAGTGCAGGCTGAAGGAAAAATCGCCGTCGCGGTAGCTGGTGACGGTGCCCTCCAGGGCGCGAAACAGCGACAGGATCGGCTGCACCTGCGAGCGGATGGTGATGATGGCGATCGGGATGACGCCGGCCAGGCACAGGGCCGCCGCCAGCAAGGGCCGGCTTGGCATCAGGTGGTCGAGCCCAAGGGCGATGATGATGCCGACCGTGAGCAGGGTGCCGACCAGGGCGGAGAAGCGGGTGACGAGAGACAGGCGGAAGGGCGGGCGCATCGCGTTCGGTTAAAGGTCAGGCGATCAGGCGCGTCCGATGCCGAGCCGCTCCATGCGCCGGTACAAAGCCTGGCGCGACAAACCCAGTTCTGCGGCCGCCTGCGAGACCACGCCGCCGGCACGCGCCAGCGCGGCGGCGATCGCCTCGCGGTCGGGCTCGGCCTCGGGCGCCTGTGGCGGCAGCGTTGCCGCAGCCGGCAGTCCGAGGTCAGGCGCGCGGATCGTCTCGCCTTGCGCCAGCAGGTTGGCGCGCGCCATCACGTTTTTGAGCTCGCGCACATTGCCGGGCCAGGCATGCGCCAGCAGGGCGGCTTCGGCGCCGGGATCGAGCCGCTTGCCGGGCGCGAGAAAATTCAGGGCCAGCGGCAGGATGTCGCCGGAACGCGCGGCGAGCGGCGGCAGGCGCAGTTCGATCACGTTCAGGCGGTAGAACAGGTCTTCGCGGAAGGTGCCGGCTCGTATCATTGCCGGCAAGTCCGCATTCGTGGCGCTGATCACCCGCACCTTGACTTGCCGCTCGCGGTTCGACCCAAGGCGCTCGAAGCGGCCGGTTTCCAGCACGCGCAACAGTTTCATCTGCCCGGCCGGCGGCAGGTTGCCGATCTCGTCCAAAAACAGCGTGCCGCCATCGGCCGCCTCGAACTTGCCTTCGCGCGCACGCGACGCGCCTGTGTAGGCGCCGGCGTCGGCGCCGAACAGCTCCGCCTCGATCAGTTCCGAGGGCAGGGCGCCGCAGTTCAGGACCACGAAGGGACCGTTCGCCACCTGCGAATTGGCCTGGATGATCTCGGCGATGCGTTCCTTGCCGGTGCCGTTGGGGCCCGTGATCAGCACCGGCACGTCGGCGCGTGCGACCTGGCAGGCCAGTTGCAGCACGCGTTCGGTGGCCGGGTCGGCCCAGACCAGGTTGCGCAGGTCATAGGTTTGCTCGAGTTCCCGCCGTTCCCTCCGCTCGCGCCCCACGCGCTGGGCCAGTGCGCGGTTCGCCTGGCCGAGTTCCACCAGGTTGGTGACGGTGGCCAGCAGGCGCTCGTCGTTCCAGGGCTTCGGCAGGTAGTCGGCGGCGCCCGCCTTGACCAGGTCGACCGCCGCATCCAGGTGGGTCCAGGCGGTGAGCAGGATCACGGGCAGGTCCGGGTACAGCCCGCGGATTTGCCGGAACAGCGCCACCCCTTCCTCGCCCGAGGTCGTGTCGGCCGTGAAGTTCATGTCCTGGATCACGAGGTCGACCGGCGCGCGCGCCAATACGGCCAGCCCTTCTTCCGGCGACGCCGCATGCAGCGCCGCGATGTCGTGCAGGGAAAACAGCACGTCGAGGGCGAGGCCGACGGCGGCGTTGTCGTCAATGATGAGTACAGTAGGCATGCTTGCTAGGATAGCATCGTTCCATTGCTGTTTGGCAAGCTCATGCTTGAGCTCATGCACTGCGCGTGGCCAGCGCCGGCGAAATGCTCGCCGCACGCCAGGCCGGCCCGTAGACCGCGATCACGCCCAGCGCCCAGAACACCAGGCCGCCGCCCGCCAGGTATGCGAGCGGCAGGCGCGCCATCTCGAGTTTGGTCACCAGGAGCTGGTTCAGCGCCACCCCGAGCAGCACGCCGCCGAACACGCCGGCACTGGTGATCATGAAGTTCTCGGTGACGAAATAGCGCAGGATGTCGGCACGGCGCGCCCCCAGCGCCCGGCGTACGCCGATCTGTTTGCGGCGCTGCGTGACCCACAGGCTGGCCATGCCGACGATGCCGCTGGCGGTAATCAGGAGCAGCAGCACGCTGACCGTGACGAGCATCCACGACAGCGCCAGGTCGGCCTGGTAACGGTCCTTGCGGTGCTTGTCGAGGGTGGTCGACTCCAGGATCACCGGCGTCGGCGACGCCTTGCGCAGTGCCGCTTCGACTTCGCGGATCACGCGCTCGCGCTGGCCGGGTTCGGCGCGGATGGTGTACAGGGCGCCCGGATAGCCGCCGTACTGGCGCATCGGTGCGATGCTGGAGTATTCACCGCGTGCGGTGACTTGCGCGCTCTGGGTCTGCAGGCGTTCGACCACGCCGACCACGCGCACTTCGATCGCGTCTTCGCCGGTACCGAAGTACATGTTCTTGCCGGTCGCCGGCACGCCCGGCCACATCTTCTCGGCCAGCGCCTTGGTGACGATCACGTGGCGCGGGGTCACGTCGGTGTTGGCGTCGATGTCCATGTACTCGCTGGGCAGGAAGTCGCGCCCTTCGACCAGTTTCAGGCCCCAGACCTTGACCAGCGAATCCGGCGAAAAATAGAACGAGGACGGCGCCGTTTCGTCGACCTGCTTGCGGTCGACCGCGACGCTGTTGTTCCAGCCCGATTGCGACAGCGGGATCTGGTTGACGTTGGCCACCGCGACCACGCCCGGCACGGCGCGGATGATTTCCGCTTCGCGCTTTTGCGTGGCCAGCATCTGCTCGGGG
>JAQBNT010000040.1 GCA_028288445.1 Hymenobacter sp.
GAGCAGCTCCTCGGCGGAGCGGGCGACGAGCACGAGGCGGATGTCGGGCTGCTGGGCGAAGTAGGCCCGCAGCACCTTCACCAGCACCGCGTCGTCCTCCACAACCCCCAATGTTATCAAATCCATGCAGTATAAAAAGGGAAGCCTGGGCCCGCTAGCTTCAACCATCAGGCTGCGCCGAAGCCCGCCATTGTGGCGCAGTCCGGGCATCAGCAGGAAGTTGAAATACGAAAAGGATGCTCTTCCTCAGCAAAAAACCTCTTCGATGCCGTCCAGCTTGCGGGTGAGCCAGCCCAAAGACTGGCGGAACTGCCCGGGAGCTAACAGGCGTAGCATTGATAACGCCTGGCGGGCTGACATTCAACTGGCTGCGTGCCGGCCTAACGGGGCCCGGCTCAAAACAGTTTAACTATTGTTTTGAATAGCCGGAATAAGCTGGTAATCGGGAGTGGCCGGAAGGGCAGCACCCGCATCTTGGGTAGGCTTTTGGCGCGGAATTGTAAGGGAAAGCGCAGAATTTTGTAATAGCCCTGATTCCGACCAGTGCCCACCCCGTGGGCGCACGGCTAGGGGCGGTGGTGGGCAACGGCTTCCGTTTCCGGCGGCCCGGCCGCGAAGGCCTTCGTCCAGGCATCGGAGTATTTATTGATTAACAGCCGAATAGTTGAACGCCTTCGGGTTGGCCGGGCTTTCAGTGGTACTGCGCTTAACCCAAGGAACCGGTGCCCGCGCCGTAACCTTGCCAAAATGGGCCGTTCCGCGTTGGGACAATGGCCCCGCACGAATAACCCCTTAGCCAAATCCGATGAGCACCCCAGAAGACTTCAGAATATTGAAAACCATGGCGAGCTTTTCTCCAGACATGATTTGTGCGCTAAGCCCCGACGGCCAGTTTCGGGAGGTGAGCGATGCCTGCCGCTGGTCCTTGGGATATGACAAGAACGAAATGATAGGCAAGCACTTGTCCGAAATTGTTCATCCCGATGACGTGGCCACCGCGCTGGAAAAATTCCTGGCCGCGTTTGGCCATACCGAGCCCGTGGGGTTCGAAAGCCGCTGCCTGGGCAAAGACGGCCAGGAGGTCCACATCGCCTGGTCGGCGCTGCGCGCCGCCACCGATGAGCTGCTGATTTGCGTGGGACGCGACGTGACCCAGCAGCGCCGCGCGGCCCAGCAAGCCCACAAGCAGGAGCTGCAACACCGGGCCATTGTCGAGTATGGGTTCGACATGGTGGGGCTGGTGGACGAGCAGGGCGTATACACGTACGTGGGCGGCGCTACCGAGCGCATCTTGGGCTACCGGCCCGAAGAGATGGTGGGCCATTCCGGATTTGAGTTTTTCCACCCCGACGACCTGGCAATGGGAGAGGCCTGCTTCGCACTGCTGGCCACCCAGGAAGATGTTTCAATCCCCAATTTCCGGTTCCGTACGGCCAGCGGTGAGTGGCGGTGGCTGGAAACGTCCGTCAACTCCCACATACAGGATGGCATAAAAGGCTACGTGGTGAACTCGCGCGACATCACGGAGCGTAAGCTCAGCAGCCTGGCCCAGTCCGAAAGTGAGCAGCGCTTTCGGGTGTTGTTCGACAACGATGCCGCCCTCACCGTCTTTCAAACCCCCGATGGCCGGATTCTGGATGCCAACCCGGCCCTGCTGGCTTTTTTGAAAAAGGAAAAGGAAGAGGTGCTCTATAGGCCGCTGGCCGACTTCCTGCCCGAGGAAGTACGTGACCTGTTCACGCAGGCGCACCTTAAAGCAGTTGGTGGTACCCGGGTGGCGTTCGAAACGCGGGTGCAGATTGAGGGCGAAGCAGAAAAAATACTGAAAGTGACCAAAACGCCCCTGATGGTGGATGGCGTACTTATTGGCGTGCACGGCACCGTGCGCGACATCACCGAGATGTCCACCGCGCAACACCTCATCAAGCACCAGGCGGCGCAGCTCAATACCCTGCTGGAAAGCATTAACGACGCCTTTGTCTCGCTCGATAAAGACTGGAAGCTGACCTACCTCAACAGCGAGGCCGAGCGGCTGCTGAGAATAAGCCGCGAAGGGGCCCTCGGCGTGAATTGGTGGCACTTGTTTCCCGAAGAAGTGGGCGGCATTTACCAGCAGCACTACCAGCGGGCCATCGACACGGGCGAAACGGTGCGCTTCGAGGCCTATTTTGAGCGGGAGCAGTTGTGGCTGGAGCTGAAAGCTTTTCCCCATGCCGACGGGCTGACGGTGCTTTTTGCAGATATAACCAAACGGGTGGAAGACGAGAAACAGCTTAAGCTAATGGCCCTGGTGGCCAGTGGCACCGACAACGGCGTGGTCATCACCGACGCGCAGGGGCGCATCGAGTGGGTCAACGCGGCGTTCCTCAAGCACACGGGCTACAGCCTGGAAGAGCTGCTGGGGCGCACGCCCGGCTCGGTGCTGCAGGGCCCCGAAACCGACCCCACCACCGTGAGCTACATCCGGGAGCGCCTGCAGGGGTACGCGCCGTTCTCGGCCACCATCCTCAACTACAAGAAGTCGGGCAAAAAGCTGTGGTTTGCCATGGACATCACCCCCGTTCGCAACGAGGCGGGGGAGATTACTCAGTTCGTGGCCATCCAGCAAAACATCACCTACCGCAAGGAAGTGGAAGCCAGCCAGGCCGCCATGACCCAGGACCTGTACCGCCACAACCGCGACCTGCAGCAGTTCACCTACGTGATTTCGCACAACCTGCGCGCCCCGCTGGCCAACGCCCTGGGGCTGGCCACGGTGCTCACGAAAATGGATAAAAACAGTGACGTGTTTGCGACGGCCCTGACCAACCTGCAACACAGCATGGTGCAGGCCGACGACGTGCTCAAGGACCTGAACCTGGTACTTTCCATTCGGGACAAGAAGGACATGCTGGCGCTGGAGCCCCTGGTGGTGCAGGACGTTTGCGAGCAAGCCATCAACAACCTGGACGAGGCCCTGCATGCGTGCGGCGGCCAGGTGGCGCTTGACGTGGAAGACCACCTCGTGACGCGGGGCAACCGGGCCTACCTCTACAGCATTTTCTACAACCTGCTGTCCAATTCCATCAAGTACCGTTCGGAGGAGCGCCGGTTGCAGGTCGACATTGTGTGCGTGACCGGGCCGCACGGCGGGGCCACCATTACCTTCACCGACAATGGTTCCGGGTTCGACATGTTCAAGGCCGGCTCCGACATCTTTCAGCTCTACAAGCGCTTCCACACCAACCAGCGCGGCCGGGGTATTGGCCTGTTCCTAGTCAAGACCCACGTCGAGGCCATGGGCGGTAAGATTGAAGTCGCCAGCGAAGTGAACTTTGGCACCCGCTTCACCATCCACCTAGACAAGCGTTAATTTCGGCCGTATGCTCACCTACCTCATCGACGACGACGTTGTCAGCCTGTTCGTGGCCGAGCAAACGCTGCGCTTGGAGGGCTTCATGGCCCCCATCATCCCGTTTACAGCCGCCGAAGATGCGTGGGCGTACCTGGAGCCCCGGCTCGTTTCCGACCCGCCCGAGTTCATTTTTCTCGACCTGAACATGCCCGTGATGGACGGCTGGGCCTTCTTGGACATGCTGGCTCCGCACGCCGCTACCCTGAAGGGCTGGTGCCGGATTTACCTGCTCACCTCCTCGCTGGCCCTCGTTGATACGGAGAAGGCCCGGAGCCACGCCCTGGTGCAGGGCATCATCCACAAGCCGCTCGATGAGGATGCCATCCGGGCGGCGGTGCTGGAAAGAAACACCACGCTCCCGGCGGCCGCGCGCAAGGGTGCCACGCCCATTGGCCAGGGCGGCGCGTAGCCGTAGGGTAGGAGGGGTACCGCATTTTGGGTAGAACTTTTACGGGATAACGGGGAGGGGAACAAATAATTTTGTCTCCATCTAATCCCGTTTCCTATGAGCCAATATTTTACGCTTCCTGCTCCCTCCGTTACCACCCAACGCTACGACGCGACAAGCGCCCAATCAGCCAAAAAACGAGGTTTTAGCTTACTGAAAGGAGCCGTACTGGCCGTATTGCTTTCCTCAGGGCTGGTGGCGCGGCCCAGCCAGGCCCAAGCGCCTCAGTGGCAATGGGCGGCGCAGTCGACGGGCAGTGGCATCGGCCAGCTCAAAAGCCTAGCGGTAGACGCCGAAGGTAATTCGTATCAAGTAGGATTTTTTACGGAAACCATCCAGTTCGGCAGCACCACGCTGGTTAGCCAGGGGCGAAGCGATGTCTTCGTGGCCAAGCTTTCCCCGGCCGGCACCTGGGACTGGGCTGTGGCCGTGGGCGGCGCGGGCAGCGACAACGCCGCCGGCGTGGTTATCGACGCGGCCGGCCGCATTTTCATCAGCGGCAGCTTCAGCGACCAGGTGCATTTGGGGGCGGTGGCGCTCACCAGCCAGGGCAGCATGGATGTGTTTGTGGCCCAGATTAGCCCGCAGGGCACCTGGCAGTGGGCCACGGCGGTGGGCGGCAGCGGCCTGGACCGGGCCTGCGCCCTAGCCACCAGCGCCACCGGCGAGGTGGTAGTGGGCGGCCAGTTTGCCGAAACAGCTGCTTTCGGCTCCAGCCGGCTGGTGAGCCACGGCGGCGAAGATGCCTTCGTGGCCGCGCTCACGCCCAGCGGCACTTGGCAATGGGCCACCGGGGCCGGAAGCCCGGAAAACGACGAAACTACTGCCCTGGCCATTAACGCGGCCGGGGATATTTACGCGACCGGATACTTCAGCAACAGCGCCCGGTTTGGGGCCTCCGTGCTCACCGGGCAGGGCATGGACGACGCCTTTGTGGGCAAGCTCAACCGCCGCGGGCAGTGGCAGTGGGCCACGGCGGCCACCGGCACCAACACAGCCTACGGCAAAGGCATCACCGCCGACCCCGCCGGCGGGGTGTTCGTCACGGGCTCGTTCTCGGGCAACGCCCAGTTTGGCGCTACCAACCTCACCAGCAACTCCAGCGACGACGGCTTTGTGGCCCGCCTCAACGACGCGGGCCAGTGGCAGTGGGTGGCCGTGCTGGCCAGCGACTACCTGGAAAGCATCGTGGGCATTGCCCTCGACCGAATGGGCAAGCTCTACGTGGCCGGCACGTTTAGCCGCACCATTCAGGGCGGCTCCTTTCAGCTCACCAGCCGCGGCCAGCAGGACGTGTTTGTGGGGTATCTGGACCGCCAGGGCTCCTGGCTGGGCCTGGCGGCCGGTGGCGGGTCGGCCGCCGACGAAACGCAGGCCCTGGCCCTGGCCCCGGGCGGTGAAGTCTTCGTGGGGGGAGACTTCAGCTCGGCGGCTACGTTTGGCGCTACGCAGCTGCAGTCGGGCACCCCGGCCGCGCAGGTATGCGTGGGGCGGGCCTCCGTGCCGCAGCCCTAAACTAGCAACACCATTACCCAACGGGGCACTAGGGTTTTACGGATGGCATTTGCCATCCGGCGGCCTCGCTATGTGCCAATACATTAGGTCGATAAAATTCAGATTAACATGAAAAAAATAATACTGTCTGCTCTGGTTTCAATCGGCTGGCTGGCCGGTGCTCAGAACAGCTTTGGGCAGGCTCCTACATTGACCCCGACAGCCCGCTCTTTTACCTTATTCACGGCCATTGGCGATGTTACGAGTACGGGTGCAACTTCCATTACGGGAGACATTGGCACCGATAAGGGTGCGCTGACCGTCTCATCTCCCGGAATCCTGGCGGGCACAGCCCATAATGGGGACGGTGTTTCTGCCGTTGCCGCCGATGACGTACAAACTGCGTACAATTCTTCGGCCGTCTTCACTACCGGGACCATCCTCAGCGACCCCTTGGGCAACCGGCAGGACCTTTCTCCAGACACGTATAGAGTAGGAACTGGCACCACCGTGACGGGCGACCTGAACCTGGACGGCGGGGGGGACCCCAACGCCGTATTTGTCTTTAAAATCAATGGCGCGCTCACGGTTTCGGCCGCTGCTAACGTGCGGCTCGTCAATTCCACGAAGTGGGAAAACGTGTACTGGGTGGTGAATGGGCAGGTCGATATTGGCAGTTACGCGGCCTTCAAAGGCACCATCATTGCCAACAGTGCCATCAATATATTGGCCAATGCCAGAATGCAGGGCCGGGCCCTGAGCACGGGGGGCAACATTACGCTGGACACCAATGCCGTTACCAATACTTTGGTAGCGCAACCGCTGCCAGTCGAGCTGGTGAGCTTCACCGCCGACCGCCGGGGCGGGAATGCCCTGTTGCGCTGGGCTACGGCAATAGAGAAGAACAATGCCTATTTCGCCGTGCAGAGCAGCCTCGACGGCCGTGAATATACCACCATCGGGAAAGTGACGGGCCACGGCAGCAGCAGCTCGCCGCAGACCTACGCGTGGACTGATACGAACCTGGACGGCGCTGCGGCCAGCGCCGTTTACTACCGCTTGGCCCAGGTAGATGCCGACAGCTCGACGCATTACTCGCCGGTGCGTACCCTGGCAACTACCCTGGTGGGCGGCCGCCTGCAGGTGCAAGCCTACCCGTCGCCCTCGCAGTCGCCGTGCAACCTGCGCATTGAGGCCACGCAAGCCGGCCCGGCCACGCTTCGCCTCACCGACGCCCTCGGCCACCTGGTAGCCGAGCGCCAGCACCTGCTGGTACTCGGCAGCAACCTGCTCTCGCTGGAGGACGCCACACGGCTGGCCCCGGGCGTGTACCTGGTGCAAGTAGCGCAGGGCAACGTGCGCCAGACCGTTCGGCTGGTGCGCGAGTAGCCTTGCCGGCACCCGCCAGCCACCGCCCCACCCTATCGCATGCCGCCACTGCTTGCCCAACCGCGAGGGTGGCGGCATGTGGTGGAAAGGGACGCGCCAAACACAGGGCCAGGCCGATGCCCTACCTGCTAACGCTAGCCAACTGATTGATGGGTAGTTAATTCTAATACTCATAATCCCACCCCAATTCTTCTCTCGGTGTTCATGAAAAAACTATTATTCCCCATTGCAACGCTGCTGGTGCCGTTATTTCTCAGCGCCTTGACCAGTGCCGGGCAAGTCCTCACCGACCCCTCCCGCACGCCCGGATACGACGCGGCTAAAGTTGCCGCCGGAGGGGCCGCCCTCCGCGGAGTGGCGGCTACCCCAGCTGCGCCGGCAATCGGTGCGAAGCCCAAGGCCAAGGGACCGGCGCTTCGCACCGACACCGGATGTTTCATTCCCTTCGATGATTCGTACGCTACCCTGGGGCGCAATGATGATGCCTCCTTTGGGCCAATTGCGCTGCCGTTCGACTTTCACCTCTATGGCACGGTCTACACCCAGGTATGGATTAATACCAACGGCAACCTGACGTTTACGGGGCCTTACAGCAGCTTTTCGTCGACGGGCTTTCCGGCGCAGATGCCCATGGTGGCGCCCTTTTGGTCGGATGTGGACACGCGCAACGCGGCCGGTGGGCTGATTCATTACAAGCTCAGCCCCACCAACCTGATTGTGACCTGGGACAACGTGGGTTATTATGGCAACAAGGCCGACAAGCTGAATACCTTTCAGGCCATCATCGGCTCCAACACCGATGCCCTGGTGGGGATAGGCCAGAACGTGAGCCTGCGCTACGGCGACATGCAGTGGACTACCGGTTCGGCTTCGAGCGGGGCTGGCGGGTTTGGGGGCGTGCCGGCCACGGTGGGCGTCAACAACGGCAACGGCGTGGACTACGTGCAGGTGGGGCGCTTCAACCTCAACAACTCGGATTACGACGGCCCCGGCGGCGCGTCCGACGGCGTGAACTACCTCGACGGCCAGTGTTTTGGGATAGACGTGAGCGGTGCCGGCAACGTCCCGCCCTCGGCCAGCAACCTGCCCCTCAACAACACCGTGAACGTAACCTGCGGCCAGACCGTGACGCTGGACCCTCAGTTTCTGGGCCCGGAAGTGAACCAGACCGTGAGCGTGGCCGTGAACACCGGCGGCCTGTGCAACACCACCGTGACCACTACCGCCGGCACCACGGCCAGCGCGCACATTGTGATAACGGGCAGTGCCTGCAACGCGGGCTCTCACCCGCTGGTGCTCACGGCTACCGACAACGGCAGCCCCACCGGCATCACCACCGTGACGTTGAACGTGGTGGTGACCAACTGCTGCAACCTGCTGCTAACCGCTTCGCCCACCCCCGTGGCCTGCCCCGGCGGCAGCGACGGCGCGCTGGACCTGATGGTGAGCAACGGCGCGGCTCCGATTACCTATCTCTGGAGCAATGGAGCCACCACCCAGGACCTGGCGGGTGTGCCCGCAGGCAGCTATACCGTGACTGCTACCGATGCCAATAACTGCTCGGCTACGGCTACTTACACCTTGGGCCAACACGACGAGGTAGCCCCAACGGTCCTGACCCGCAATATCACGCTGCCGCTGAATGCCGCCGGCACCGCCACCCTGGCACCCACTGACGTGGACAACGGCAGCACCGACAACTGCACCTTTGCCCTGGCGCTCGACCGCACGGCCTTTGACTGCGCCAACCTGGGCCCGAACACGGTGACCCTGACGGCAACCGATGCCGCCGGCCATACCACCTCCATGCCCGCCACCGTAACCGTGGTGGATACCCAGCGGCCCACCATTGCCGCCCCGGCGGCCGTAGCTGCCACCACCGACTCGGGCCAGTGCTCGGCATCGGGAGTGGCGTTGGGCAGCGCCGTTGCCGGCGATAATTGCGCCGGTGCCGTGGTCACCAACAATGCCCCGACCGTTTTCCCGAAAGGCCAGACCCTGGTGACCTGGACGGCGACCGATGCCTCCGGCAACGTGGCCACCGCCACCCAAACCGTGACGGTGACCGACGCGACGGCCCCCACCGCCGTGGCCCAGAACGTGACCGTGCAGCTCGATGCCACCGGCAACGCCAGCATCACGGCCGCCCAGGTAAACAACGGCTCAGTTGATGCCTGCGGCATTGCCTCGGTCGTGGTTTCGCCCAGCGCCTTCACTTGCTCGAACATTGGCCCCAATGCTGTGACGCTGACCGTGACCGATACGAATGGCAACGTGAGCACGGCTACCGCCACGGCTACCGTCGTAGATAACACCGCACCCACGGTGCGCACGCGCCCCGTCACGCTCTACCTCAATGCCGCCGGTCAGGCCAGCCTGACTGCCGCGCAGGTCAACAACGGCTCTTCGGATGCCTGCGGCGTGGCTACCGTTTCGGTAGGCACTACCGCCTTCAGCTGCGCCAACCTGGGCGCGAACAACGTGAACGTCACCGTCACCGATACGCACGGGAATGTGGCCCGCGGCTCCGTGGTGGTAACGGTTGCCGATACCATCGCCCCAACCATGACCAGGCTGCCGGCTAGCATTTCTACTTTGGCGATAATCAACAATTGCTCGGCCATTGTGCGCTGGACCAATCCGCTGATTGCCGACAACTGTAGCGCCACCCTTACGTCCTCGCATCAGAGCGGTGCGGCCTTCCCGGTGGGCGTGACGACGGTTGTTCTGACGGCTACTGACCCCGCTGGCAACCGCACCATCCGCTCGTTCCGGGTAACGGTGCTGGGCTGGCCGATGCTGGCCAGTGTCAGCAGCCCCACCTTCGGGCAGGGCGGGGATGATGACGACGACCACAGCAGCTGCGGCAGCCATGACGACGACGATAACTCCACCGGCTACAACGTGAGCTGCTTTGGCGGCCGCACCGGCACCGCAACGGTCAGCGCGAGTGGCGGCTGCCAGCCGTACCGCTACCTGTGGAGCAACGGCCAAACTAATTCTACCGTGAAAGCGCTGGCTGCCGGCACCTACACCGTTACCATCACCGATGCCAACGGTGCCCAGGTGCTCCGCACCATCACGCTCACGCAGGCTCCGGCTGTTGTGGCCACGGCCAGCGCCAGCCCGCTCACCACTTTCAGCGGTGCCCAGGCGCGCACCATCTACCGCGGCTATGGCACCCAGAGCCTCACGCTTCAGGCAGCCGCTGCCGGCGGCGTGGGCGGGTATACCTACACCTGGGCCCCGGTCACGGGCCTGAACCGTACTACGGGCAGCACCGTGACCGCCAGCCCCACCGTGACAACGACGTACACCCTCACCACCCTCGACGCGAATGGCTGCACGGCGGCCACGAGCACCGTCACCGTAAACGTGCTGGATGCGCGCTGCGGCAACAAAAACGAGAAGGTTGTCGTGTGCCACAACGGCAACGAAATCTGCATCGCGGCCAGCGCCGTGCCCGCCCATCTCAACGGGCACCCCGGCGACAAGCTGGGCAGCTGCGTAACTACAGCAAACCGGAGTGCCGGTGGCGGCTCTAATGCCCCTGACGCCCCTGACGCCCGCCCCGCCGACTTGTTGCAGGCCCCGGTTCTGGAAGCTTACCCAAATCCGTTCAGCACCAGCACCACCATTCGTTTCCGCCAGGTGGAGACGGCTCCGGCCCAGGTTCGCCTCTACGATGGCCAGGGACGGGTTGTAACCGTACTTTTCAATGGGGTGGCAGAAGCCGGCCAGGACTATGCGCTCCCGTTAAACGCGGAAGGGTTGTCCACCGGCCTCTACCTCTGTCGGTACGAAAGCGCCGGCCAAACCTTGGTTCAACGGCTAACTATCGTTAAATAAGACAGGGCTTCGGCTGGAAAACCAGCTCACGGACCATAAATGACCAAACGCCGACACCTGGCCGGGATGCTGGCCAAATAAGCAAACAGCCGGCCATGTACTCGTTGGCAAAGCCTCACCAGATTCTGGTGAGGCTTTGTTTTGATACCAACTTGATTGAGGAGCATCCCGGGCCAGCTGTGGGAATCATCTTGGCCCCGCGAAGAGCGGATGCGAGGAGCCTGCCTGCTATCCGCTGGCACATTTGCCGAAGTGCTTTGCCTTCCCACGCTAAGTATATTCATCGGATATCGCCGTTTATGCGCGCGTTCCCGTTGCAGGACTATGCCCATCACCTCAGATGGCCGGAGTTAAACCAACGCTTTCGCCGTATTATGTTTACTCCTCAGGATTTGGTGCGCACCGGTGCTACGGTCGCCCACCCCAGTTTCGCCCCCGCCCATGCCGTTGTGGTAGAGGTCTGGCCCAACGGCTCGGCGGAGCTGGACAACGGGCGCCACCTGCCCGTGCACACCCTCATGCCCGTGCCCACGGGTGAGCAATGGGTGCCCGTGGCCGGTTTTGATGGCCGTTACCTGATATCGTCCCACGGCAAGGTGGTCAGCACCCGCTACAAGCAAGCGGCCCGTACGCGCCTTTTGCGCGTGTTGGCCCCCCGGCGGTACCCCGCGGTGGCCCTGAGCAACGAATTGGGTATTACGCGGGTGGGTATCAACCGCCTCGTGGCGCAGCATTTTTTGCCGCCCCCAGCCCAGGCACGTTTCACTTTCGTGCTGCCCCGCGATGGTCAACCCCTGAACTTACGCGCCGAAAACCTGCAATGGGTAGACCCGTGTGAGGCGGAAGACGCGGACGTGGCCCCGCGCCTGCACCCGCGCGGCGAGCGCCACCGCAACAGCCGGCTCACCACCGTCCAGGTTGTGGAAGTGCGGCTATTGGCGGCTCAGGGAACGACGTGCCAGGCGCTCGCGAATCGGTTTGGCGTGAGCCGTCCGGCCATTTCCCAGATAGTCAATCACCGCACCCGGCGGCATGCTTAGGGTCTACGCCCGAAGTCACGGCTCAATTAGTTTAAGGTAAACCTATAAGCAGTCACTGTTACTGCCTGTGGTGGCGCTGAAGCTTTTTGAACCAAACTGTTAACACTTCCTGGTCATTCGTCTAGGTGGGGCGCAGCAGTTGCTGGCTGTGTAACTGCCGCTGCCGTGGCCCCCTCCGCCACGGCGGGGCAGAGGGGGCAAAAAGTGTACAGGTAAAAGCGGATTGATGAACTGAGTCGTACAATCTGCGGCACCGTTGTGTACGACTCAGTTCATCAATCCGCTTTTACCTGTACACCGTTGGAATGAAGCCACTGGCTTGGCTGTCGGTCGGCCGGCGGCAGGAGTGGGGCATTGCCCAGCCCGCCTGCTCAGAGCGCGAGCCGCACAGCATCGCCATCTGGCAAAACAAGGCGATTCTGAAAGACCGCAAAGGGCTGGGCGAACCCCAGGACTTCGATTTCTGCGCGGGGCTGTGCCGGCTTTTGGGCCTCATCAGGCCGCGGAGGCGATGCTCCACTCCGAAGGCAACGGGAAGGACTAGCGCAAATGCCTGCGCAGCTGGCGCTGGATTTTGGCCGGCAACCGATGAGTGGTTTCGTACGCCGCCAGGATTTTGGCCTCGCGCCGGGGGCCGTAGGCAATGAGCTGCTGGATGCCCACGCCCGCAACGGGCGCGGCCACCACGCCATAAATCAGGGCAAAGCCGCCGAAGCCGAACTGGATTAGCGGGCCAGTGTTGCCCGGAATACCAAAACCGCTGCTTCCACTGTTCGACGCGCCCTTGTTTTCGTTGGCTGCGGAAATGCCGGCCAGTGCCAAGTGGGTGCTCACGGCACCTGCCGTGAGCCAGCCACCCACGCGCCGGCGCTTGGCAAACAGCTTGTGGATGGCCTGCACGGTGTCGGCAGCCGTGCGCGGGGCGGGGGCCGAAACCGCCACCGTCAGGGGCAGGGCGGGGGCTGGAGCAATGGCCTGGGCCGAAACGGTGCCGATGACCAGGAGCAGGAAAAAAGCGGTGCGGAACATGGCGCAGAAAAGTTGGTGATTGATGCAGCGAAGTACCACCCGCTTTTCGGTCCTGCCAAATAATGCTCTGCCGCTGTAATGTCCTTTTTTTAGCCTCGCGGAGGGCGCTTAAAGCGGCTTTAAATGGCTTTTACGGCAATATCAATCGGCAACGAATACCCGGTGAAAAGTCGGATTGTCTGATGTTTTTTTCTGCGCGTATCGGCTGCCGACGGGGGCTGGGCACGGCCCATTGCTGGTGCAACCTTCCGTGCGGGGAGCGGCTCCTGCTGGGGTGGGCGCTGGCTGCTGAAATTCGGAAACGATTGTTGTAGTAACGACTGCTTTCAGAGGATTCAGCGCCAGTAAATACGCCGGGGCCAGCTGAAATGCGGGAAACGGCGGGCCGGTCAGGTAAAAGCTCGAAAAAAGCTCCCATATTTACTTCCCCTTTCCCCTCGTTTATTTGCCAACCGTGAAAATCCATCGGGACGTATCGCGTCAGGATTTGCCGAACCAGCTTTGTTGCCACTACGGGTTTTCTGCGTTTGCCTGATGACGCCTTACGTCATCGGCCGGAACCCTTCTTTTAATGTTTTTCACTTATTTCCCACCATTTACATCTTGCTTCATGCAGCATAATTTACCTTTTACGGGTGCTTCGCAATCCTCGCTCGCGGGGAACCGCGCACCAGTAGCCAGCCGCAGCTGGCGGCCTGTGGTAGCCGCCCTGGGCCTGCTTTCCATCTCGATGGGTGCTTCGGCCCAGAACCGGGCTTTTCCCTTGCCGCAGATGGCGGAGAAAGTAGCCCGGCCGCTATCGGCGGCTCCGGCTGTGGCGCAGCCCACGGCCCGGCCCGTGGCGGCCCACAAGGTGCTGTCCGCCATCAGCTCGACGGCGACGGGCGGCAACTGGAGCGCCCCGGCCACCTGGGTGGGCGGCGTGGTGCCCACGGCGGCCGATGACGTAACCATCGTGGCCGGCGCTACGGTGACGCTGGACGTGGCGGCCACGGCGGCCTCGCTCACCGTGGCGGCCACGGGCTCGCTGCTGACCTCGGCCACTACGGCTTACCAGTTGCAAGTGGCGGGCAGCGTGACCAACAACGGTACGCTCGACCTGAGCGCCAGCTCAACCATCGGCTCGGACCTGCGCTTTACGGGGGCGGGCAACGCGGCCTTCACCGGCACGGGCACCACCGATTTGCAAACGGTGTCCCTCGCCAAATCGGTGCGGGCCGACATTGTGGAAATGAACCTGCCGACGCTGTCGGTGAAGGGCAGCACCACCTCGGGCGACGGCTTCCTGTCGACGCGCATCACCACCAACACCGTGGATGACATGACCGGCACCCTGAAGATTTCGGGCACGGCCACCATCAGCAACAAGGTGTTCAGCAACGCGGCTTCCTACGTGATTCCGGCCACGGGGGGCTTCTGGCTGAACAATGCCAACTTCACCGTCGCCAACCAGACGGGTTCGCCCATCGTCAATGGCTCGTTGCGGATTTCGACGGGCACCTACAACGTGGGCAGCTCCATTGGCAACTCCATCAACTTCGGCACGGGCTCGGTGTATACCCAGGAGGGTGGCACGCTGAGCACGGTGGGCCGCTTCACGTCCTTCACCAGCGCCACGGCCGCGGTGGCCATGACCTTCACCATGAGTGGTGGCATCCTCAACGTGAGCACCGTGGGCAACACCTCGGGCACGCCCTCGTTCGGCATAAACGGCACCAACACCGTTTCGGGCGGCACCATCAACCTGGTGCAGCGCAGCACGGCTGCCACGCCGCTCGACTACTACGTGGCGGGCACCTATGCCTACACCGGCGGCACCGTGAACATCGGGACGGCGGCGACGGCCACCAACTTCGACTTCCGCGTGCGCGGCACGTTTCCGAACCTGACCGTCGATAACACGACCAACCCCAAGAGTGCCGTGATGCAGGGCCAGACCAACGTGTACGGTACCGCGCTGATTACGCCCGGGGCCACGCTGAACCTGAACGGCTTCATTCTGCTGCAAGTCGGCGCTGCCATCGCCAACAACGGCACGCTGACGGGCACTACCGCCGGCAGCACGGTGTACTTCGCGGGCTCGGTGCCCCAGACCCTGGGTGGTACCGGCACGTTTAGTGTTATTCGGACCATCACCGTCGACAACAACGGCGGCGGCGCTACGCTGAGCGTGCCGGTTGTGACGACCCGCGTGAACCTCTTCACCGGCAACCTCAACGGCACCAGCAACCTGACCATTGGCGACGGTACGGCCATTTTCTTCGTTATTCAGATTGGGGTAACGGCCAACACCAACACCAGCGGCTCGTTTGCTTCGGCCCCCACCTTCAACCTGGGCAGCGGCGCGCTGCAGGTGATTTACGCGCCGGAGCTGACGGCCCGTACCACCGGCTTCGAAATTCCGGCTACCCGCACGGTAGATGTGGTAACCATTTCCAACCCGGCGGGCGTAGTGCTGGCCGGTGGCAACCTGCTGGTAAACGGCGTATCGAACGCCTCGCTGCTGCTTTCGGCCGGTATTCTGACCACTACGGCCGCCAATACGGTGGTAATTGGACCGCTCGCGGGGGCTTTCCCCACGGGCCTGGCTACTTCGTACGTGAAAGGCCCGCTGGGCATCACGGTAAACAGCGCCACGGCCGTTGCCCGCACTTTTGCCGTGGGCGATGCCGCCGGCTGGCGTCCGGTAGTGGTAACGGGCATCACGGCCAGCACCGACCAGACCTTCACGGCCACAGTGGTGAGCGGTGCAACCGGGGGCCAGGTATCGGGTGGGCTGAGCAGCCTGAACCCGACCCGCTACGTGCGTCTCCAGAACACCGCCAACCTGCCGGCCACGGCTCGCGTGCAGCTCAGCTACGGGGCTGATGACGTGGTGGGCGGTGCGGCTACGGCCGTGGTGGCCCAGGCTCCTACGGCGGCCGGCACTTACGCGTCCATTGGCGGCGCAGCGGCTACTGTGCCTACTACCGGCCTGGTTTCGACCCTGGACCTGACGCCCGGCAACGACTTCTTCGTGCTGGCCAACACCGAAGGCGGCACCCTCACTACCTCGGCAGTGGCGGTTTGCGCCGGCACCAACTCGGGCACCATCACGCTGGCCAACAACGTGGGCACCATCGTAAAATACCAGGCCGACAACGGCTCGGGCTTCGTGGATGTGACCGGCACCAACACGGGCAGCACCTACGCCTTCAGCAACCTGACGGCTACCACCACGTTCCGTGCCGTTATCCTCACTGCGGATAACCGCACCGTATTTTCGGCCCCGGTGACGGTGACGGTGACTCCGGCCACGACGGCTACGTTCGCCTACTCGGGCGCGACGTTCTGCGCCACCGGCACCAACCCCACGCCCACGGTGACGGGCACCGCCGGCGGTACGTTCAGCTCGACCACGGGCCTGAGCATCAACGCCACCACCGGCGCTATCAACCTGAGCGCTTCGACGGCCGGTACTTACACCGTGACCTACACGGTGGCCGGTACTTGCGGCAGCTCCGCTACGGCTTCGGTGACCATCACCGCTGGCCAGGCCGCTACTTTCAGCTACGGCACCACCAGCACCTACTGCGTGAGCGGCACCACGGCTCCGGCCGTTGCGCTGGGCACGGGCGCTTCGGCCGGTACGTTCTCCTCAACCACGGGCCTGACCCTGAACGCTACAACGGGTGCCATCACCCTCTCGTCTTCGACGCCGGGTACCTACACGGTGACCAACACGGTGGCCGCCGCTGGCGGCTGCGCCGCTGCCACGGCCACCACCACGGTGACCATCACGGCCGCTCCGGTAGCCACGTTCAGCTATGCTACAACCAGCGCCTGCGCGGGCTCGGCTACGCTGCTGCCCGCTACGCTGGGCACGGGCGCTTCGGCCGGCACGTTCTCTTCGACCACGGGCCTGACCCTGAACGCTACGACAGGCGCGGTGAACCCGGCCACCTCCACGGCCGGTACCTACACCGTAACCAATACGGTAGCTGCTGCCGGCGGCTGTGCCGCCGCTACGAGCACCGCCACGGTGACCATCAACGCACTGCCGGTTACGCCTACTTTCAGCTACACCTACCCCACGCCTAGCACGGTGCTCTTCACCAGCAGCGTGGCACCGGCCGGCACCACGTACCAGTGGTATGTGGGCACGACCCTCATTGTGGGCGCTACCAGCCAGACCTACACCGCCAACGGCGCAACGGCTCCGGGCACCTACACGGTGCGTTTCGTGAGCACGGCAACGGGGTGCCAGTCGGCTGCTTCGGCCTCGCTGGTGGTAACGTCCAGCGTGAAGCCGCTGGCCGGCACTTCGCTGAGCGTGTACCCGAACCCCACCCACGACGGCAACCTCAAGGTGGAGCTGACCGGCTACCGCGCCGTTACTGAGCTGACCGTGCTCAACGCGCTGGGCCAGGTGGTATTCGCGGCCACGGTGCCCGCCTCGAACGGCACCACCACGCAGGCCGTCAACCTGACGCAACTGTCCACGGGCATCTACATCCTGCGGGTAAAAACCGAAGGTGGCCTCGATACGCGCCGCGTAGTGAAAGAGTAGTCAGCCTGCTCTATTTAATTGAAAAGCCCTGGCCAATACTGGCCAGGGCTTTTTTTTGTGCGCTTGCGGAGCCGGCTGCCGGCGGATTACCGGCGGCGGCGGCTGGCCCGCCGCTCCATTCTTTCGCGGTAGGTGCGGCCGGCCTCTATGTGCCGGGGCTTGAGCTGGGCACGCAGGGCGGGCGGGAGGGGGTGCCCGGCCAGGTACTCGTCGTGCAGCAGCTTGAACTTCGCGTCGGAGTAGGGGGCGTTGTGCACGAACATGTACGTCACGCCGCCCGTCATCAGCATCAGGCCGAGGGCTATCTGGCCCGCCGAGGGGTCGCTGCTTTGGGTTTGGACGTAGGGCGATGGCGAAACGTTGGTTTTGCTCGCGCCGGTCATCAGGCGCAGGCCGGGCAGGGCGAGCAGGATGGGCAGCTGCCCGGCCAGCCGCCTGGCATTGAACAGGCCCTGCACGGCATCAAGCGTATCCTGGCGGGCATCGGCCAGCGTTTGGGCCGGGACTTCGGCCGGAATAGTGCCGGCGGCCGGAGCAGGAGAGGGGCCATTGGCGGCCGGCGCACCCACGGGGGCAATGCCCTGGGCCAGCAGTGGATTTGGGGCGGAGGCCGTGCCGTGCAGAGGCGCAAAATTGCCGTGCAGGCGGCGTTGCACGTCGGTGGGGAGGTGGCCGGTGGCGGCCAGCCGCCGCAGCACGCGCCGCTCGCGCCCCCACCCGAACTGGATGAATTTTTTGGTGCCCATTAGCGCCATGGCCGAGCCGATGACCACGCCGGGCGTCCAGACGCCGGCACTGGTAGTCTGCTGGGCGGGGAGGATGGAGGCCGCCATGCCCGCCGCGCCAAAGCCCAGCCACCCAAACCCGCCCCCGCGCCGGCTCTGAAACAGCTCGTGCACGGCGCGGGCCGAGTCCTGGCGCGTGAGGTAAAAAGTGCCGGGGCTAGGGGTAGCCGGGGCCTGGGCCCGCGCCGCGCCGAGGGGCAGCAGGAGAAAAAGCAGTTGGTAACGTTTGAGCATAAATTAGAAAGGAAGTGGAAAAACGGCACAAGTTAGGCAGGGCGTCCCCCAAATCCGAAGCCGCTAGCTTTGCCGCATGGCTTCCGTCTTCCAGACCTACCTGCAACTCGGCTTTCTGCACATCTGCACGCCCCGGGCCGCCGACCACCTCACGTTTCTGCTGGCCCTGTGCGCGCCCTACGTGCTGAGCGACTGGCGGCGCGTGCTGGCGCTGGTCACGAGCTTCACGGTGGGGCACTCGCTCACGCTGGCGCTGGCTACGCTGGGGCTGGTGGCTTTCAAGCCGGCCCTCATCGAGGCGCTGATTCCGGTCACCATCATGGTCACGGCGCTGTGGAACCTGCGCGGCGCGGGCCGGCTCATCAGCCGCCGCGCCCCCATGCTGGCAGCGGCTCCCAATGCCCTGGCCCTGGGGTTTGGGCTAATTCACGGGCTGGGGTTTTCCAATTACCTGCGGGCCTTGCTCGGACCCAACAGCCGGCCGGTGGCGGAGCTGCTGGCGTTCAACATCGGGGTCGAGCTGGGCCAGATTCTCATCGTGGCCGCCATCCTGCTGGCCGGCGCGGTGCTGCTGGGCAGCCTGCGCGTGGCCCGCCGCGACTGGCTGCTGACCACCAGCGGCGCGGCCTTGGGCATTGCCACGGTGCTGCTGGCGCAACAGCTGTGGCCGTAGGGAATGAACGGTTCACTTATCGGCCAGGGCCGCAGTTAGTACCCAAATGGGCTACGGGCTGGTGGACCTATTTGCTCTCGGATTTTTGGATAAGCTAAAACCCGAGAGCAAATAGGCTTTCTTTTTTGCTTCCGGGTTTTTGAATGGGTCAAAACCCGGAAGCAAAAAAAGTCGGCTTGCTGAACCTGTTCAGGAAGGATTGCGGGGTTGCCCGGCCTGAAAGCAACCCCGTCGTAACTTTAGCGACTTTCTCAGCTTTCGCTTTTTCTGAATTTTCCCACTTACGCTTTTTCCATGCGTCGTCTTTTATTCGCCGGCCTGGTGCTGGCCGTGGCCGGCCCGCTGGCCGCCACTGCCCAGACCACCAACTCCGGCACCGACAAATTTGCGCAGCTCGAAACGATGCTGCCCACGCCCAATTCCTACCGCACCGCCAGCGGCGCGCCCGGTAATGACTACTGGCAGCAACGCGCCGACTACGACATCAAAGTCACCCTCGACGATGCCAAGCAGGCCCTCACCGGCCGCGAAACCATCACCTACACCAACCTCTCGCCCGATGCGCTGCCCTACCTCTGGGTGCAGCTCGACCAGAACATCTTCGAGAAAAACTCCATTGCCAACGCCACCCAGGTGGGCCAGTTGCAGGATAAGATGACCTTCCAGGCCGTGGATGGGATGACGTCGAATTTCGACGGCGGCTTCAAGATTGAGAGCGTGACCGGCAAGGACGGCCACGCCCTGCACACCGTCACGAACAACACCATGATGCGCGTGGACCTGCCCACGCCGCTGCTGCCGCGCCAGGCCGTGTCGTTCAGCGTGAAGTGGCACTACAACATTACCGACCAGTACAAGCAGGGCGGCCGCAGCGGCTTCGAATACTTCGCCGACGACAAGAACTACCTCTACGAGATGGCCCAGTTCTACCCGCGCATGGCCGTGTATTCGGACAACCAGGGCTGGCAGCACAAGCAGTTCCTCGGCAACGGCGAATTCACGCTGCCTTTCGGCGATTACAAAGTGAGCATCACCGCGCCCGCCGACCACGTCGTGGGCGCCACCGGCACGCTGCTCAACGCCGCGCAGGTACTCAGCGCTACCCAGCAGAAGCGTTTCGAACAAGCCAAAACGGCCAGGAAACCGGTGCTCATCGTGAGTCAGGACGAGGCCGTGAAAGCCGAAAGCAGCCGCGCCACCGCCACCAAAACCTGGAATTTCGCCGCCAAAAATGTGCGCGACTTCGCCTTCGCCAGCTCGCGCAAATTCATCTGGGATGCCATGGGGGTGATGCAGAGCGGGCATCCGGTGATGTGCATGTCGTATTACCCGAAAGAGGGCAACCCGCTGTGGGGCCAGTATTCCACCGAAGTGGTGGCGCACACCATCAAGGTGTATTCGAAGTTCACCATCCCCTACCCTTATCCGGTGGCCATCTCGGTGCACGGGCCGGTGGGCGGCATGGAGTACCCGATGATAAGCTTTAATGGCCGGCGGCCGGAGAAGGACGGCACTTACTCTGCCACGGTGAAATATGGCATGATTGGGGTCATCACGCAC
>JAQBNT010000041.1 GCA_028288445.1 Hymenobacter sp.
CATGGATTTGATAACATTGGGGGTTGTGGAGGACGACGCGGTGCTGGTGAAGGTGCTGCGGGCCTACTTCGCCCAGCAGCCCGACATCCGCCTCGTGCTCGTCGCCCGCTCCGCCGAGGAGCTGCTCGCCGAGCTCGACGAGGGCCTCGTGCCCCGCGTGCTGCTGCTCGACCTGGGCCTGCCCGGCCTGAGCGGCACCCAGGTCCTGCCCCTGCTCAAGGAAAAGTACCCCGCCCTCGAGGTCATCGCCTTCACCGCCCACGAGGACGTCGAGCACGTCTACCAGGCCCTGTGCTGCGGCGCCACCGGCTACCTGACCAAGGGCACCCCCCTCGAGCTGCTCGCCCCCGCCGTGCGCGAGGTCGCCCGCGGCGGCGCCCCGATGAGCCGCGCCGTCAGCCGCAAGGTCCTGGCCCACTTCCGCCCCACCCCCGCCACCCACACGGCCCTGCTCACCCCCCGCGAACAACAGGTCCTGCAGGGCATCGTCGACGGGCTGAGCGACAAGCAAATCTCCGCCCGCCTCGACCTCTCCACCCTCACCGTCCGCACCCACGTCAAGCACGTCTACCGCAAAATGCACGTCAACTCCCGGACCCAACTCCTGTCTCAACACCTCAGAGGACTCGTTTAGCATAGACAAGGTCATTTCACCGGTTCAGCCAGTGGCCGGAACAACCAAAAAAGGGCCAGCCAACTGGCCGGCCCCTTTCAATTGGAACGTGGACATGCACCACGCTCTTAGTGTACCACTAGGCGCTGGCTCAAAGCACCACAGTGTAAGATGTAAAGCCCGGTGGGCAGGTCTTGTAATGAAAGGGAGGTGTCCGTGCCAGCGTCCGCAACAGCCTGGGTGCGCACCAAGCGTCCCATCGCATCAAAAAGCTGCACGGGAGCGGTAGGCAGCGGCCCAAGAATGCGAACCGATACGTTACCGCGAGCGGGGTTAGGATACGCCTGCAACTGCGGGGCGAGAACAGACTGGCCCAGCAGCACCGAACACACGGGCGAGTAGGTGCCCTGACCGTTGGTATCTACCTGGCGCAAGCGGTAGTAGAGCACAGTAGCGCCGGTGGGCAGCTGGGCATCGCGGAAGCCGTAGGCGTGCGCGGTGCTGCTGGTGCCGGCCCCGCCCACGGTGCCCAGCGTTGTGAAGGTTTGCCCATCCGCGCTGCGCTCCACGTTGAAATGGTCGTTGCGCAGCTCCTGGGCGGTGGCCCAGGCCAGTTGCACGGCTGCCGTTCCATCGGCTTTGGCCGTGAAGGCGCTCAGTTCAACGGGCAGCGGCGGAGAACCGGCCAGGGCCGCTCCGAAAATGGTGGACTGCGCCGGGCCTTTGTAGTTCTCGGCGTTGTTGATGAAGGTGGTCGAATTCAGGTTGGTGCTGTTGTAGTCGAACACGTAGGCGTAGTAAGTCGTGTTGGCGGCCAGGCCGGTGATGGTGGCCGTGGGCGCGCCGCCCGAGAACACGACGTAGTACTTGTTGCCCTGGGTGTCCTGCAGCGTGCTTTGGCCAACGCCCCGGTAGGCCCCGTTGCCGGCGTTGTAGTCCGTGCCATCCACGGGCAGCACGTCGGGCAGCACCAGCGTGGCGCTGGTGCTCACCAGCACAATGTGAAACTCGCCGTAGCCCGAAAGCGCATTATCGGGGTTGAAAGTGATGGCCGCCGAGGCCGCGCCCGTGGTGCGGGACGCCGTGAAGGGCGTGTCGAGCGTGGGCTCGGTGTCGATGGCCGTGCCGCGCAGTTTGTTGGCGTCCGTGCCCGGCAGGCCGCTCACGATGGTGGTGACGGTATTGGCCGGCGCGGCCGTCACGTCGGGCGTCAGGTATTGCAGCACGGCCTGGGCCGCTCCTACGCGGCTGGGCGCATAGGCCACGTAAATGTCTTGGTCGATGACGTTGGTAACCGGGTCCGGGGTGAGCTGGATGAAGCTGGTGCCGGGGCTGGTGGGGTCGGTGTAAGTAATGCCGTCAGTCGAAATCTGGAACTGGGCGTAGCCGTTAGGGTTGCCCAGCGCGCCTGCCGACTCGCCCGAAACCAGGATTTTGGTGGGGTTGCGCAGCAGCTCGGCATGGATGCGGATAAGCTGGGGCGCGGTCCGCACGCTGGTTCCGATAACCAGCGGGCCTTCCGGGCTGTACGCGGTGCGCGACTCGATGGTACCGATGCTGTTGGCCCGCACAATCGCGGCTATCGACGTGGCCGGGGCGCTGTCGAAGGTGATGCCCGTGCCGCTTTCCGTGCTCGCCACCAGCGGCACGTAGCGGATGTACACCGTCGTATTGCTCACCGTGCCGCCCACCGCCGCAATGGCGATGGAATTGCCCGTCACCGTGCCCACTCCGCCGTTGCCCAGGCCGGTAAACGCGGCATCGAGCGACACTTGGAAATTGTTTGGAGCCTTCACCGCAATGTCCCTCACGAGGAAGCTGCCGCTAACCACCAGCATCTGGCTGGCCGAGGCTTTTTCCGGCACCGTATTAAAGGGCAGCAAGGGCTGGCCGCCGCTGGGGTAGCCCGACGTGATGGGGTTGCTCGGCGGCGTACTCACAGTAAAAGTCGAAGACGTATTGGTCCCTGTGAACGGGTTGTTGGCCGTTACCTGCACCACGTTGTTGGGCGCGGCCACGGCCGCGCCACTGGTGGCCGTAATAGTGCCCGTGAAATTGCTCTGGCTCGGAATCGGGCCCACGATGCGGGCTTCGAGGGTGGTTTCGGGCACCTGGCCGCCCACCGGAGTAAGCGTGAGCGAGGTAGTGAACGGGCTGTTCGTCACCGCCGGGTTGCGAATCTGCACATTGCCCGAAGTGGTGCTGCCGGTGAGGGCCGTGGCCACCGTGATAGCCGTGCTGCCGAGGTTGCCGCCGCCCACCACGAACGTCAGCACCTGGCCCGACCCACTTTGGGATACCGAGCCAAAGGCCAGCGTGGCCGGGTCAACAAACACATAAGGTCCGGCCGGGGCGGTGCCGTAGGTAGCCACCGTCTGGGAAGCCGTGCTGCCCCCGCTGGGGGTCGAAACCACCACGTCGGCGGCGTAGGTGCCCGTGCCATCGGGCCGGGTGCCGGAGGCCACCGGCGCAAACCGGATGTCAACCGCCGTGGCGTTGAGCGTGCCCGCCGCCGGGCTGAAAACCAGGCTGCTGGTGGAGAAGGAATTATTGCCGGTGCGCAGCTGAAAGCCCTCGGGCGCGGCCACCGTCACGTTGCCTGTTAGGTTGTCACCGCTGACCAGAAAAGACTGAAGCGCCGAAATGCGGTTAACCGAGATGTTGCCAAAGCTTTGCAGCGGCAGCGCGTAGCCCGGGGCTGGCTGCACCGTCACAGTCTGCGCTCGCAGCGCCGTGGGCAAAAGCAGGCACAGCACAAGCAGGCCCAGCAAAAAGAAGCCGCACAGCCGTCGTAAAGGAGCCGCTTGCAGGGTTAAATAACTGTTTTTCATTGGAAATAGCTAAAAATAGAATGTGTTTTTATTGAATCACGAGGCGTTGTGGCCGGCCCGAAAAGCCGGTGGCCTGCACTTGCAGCAGGTAGATGCCGGCCGGCAGGGTAGCCGGCAAATCCACTTCCGGGGCTGCCCCCGCGTGCAGGGTTTGGGCCAGCACCCGGCGGCCGCTCAGGTCGGTGAGCTCCACCGCGACATCGCCACGCACTGCAGCTGGTAGCGACAGCGTTACCCGGCCGTGGGCGGGGTTGGGGAATATGGTGAGCTGGTTGGCCACGGCCGTGGCCGGGGCAGTGGCCAATGGGCCACTGGTCAGGAACACCGAGGCCAGAGACGAGTAGCGGACCTGCCCGGCCGCGTTGGTTTGGCGCAGCCGGTAGTAGGCCTGGGTCTGGGTCTGGGCGCGCTGGTCCTGGTAGGTGTAGGTGCGGGACTGGGCCGTCAGGCCCTGGCTGGCCACAAAGCCAATCTGCTCCCAGGTGCCCGTGGCGGTCCAGTGTTCCACGGCATAGCCGTAGGCGTTGGTTTCGTTATTGAACATCCACGTCAGGGTCACCGTGCCAGGGCGCGGCTGCACGGCATAGAAAGCAACCATCTGTAACTGTAGCGGGTTGACCGTGGGAGAGAGCGACCCTAACGTATAGGCCGCAAACCCACTGGCGGGCTGCGCCGACTCCACCGAGCCCGCCTGTAGGCTGCCGCTCAGGCCACCATTGCCCGCCGTTTGCCACTCGGTGCCGTTGAAAGCAGCTACCTGCAAATCGGTCGAGAAGTCGTCGATGCCGCTACGAATGGCATGTTCCCAGTACAGCCGCACGCTCACTGCGTCGGCAGCGGAGTTGCTGGTCAGGGTCCAGTATTCTACCTGGCTCACTTCGCTCAGCGGCGTGGCAGCGGTGCGGTTAGCAAACGCCAGGTACGCATATTCGGCGGTAAACGCGGAGGTGGCCGTGGCGGGTGCCGAAATGCCGAGGCGTGCCCACTGGCCATTTTCACCTATCGGAAACACAAACGCCTGCTGCCCCACCTTGCGCAGCGGGCCATCTACGTAGGAAGTGGCGGTGCCAGGCGTGGCGGTGGCTTGCTCGGCCAGGGTGAGCAAGTTGAGGGCGGTGGTGTGCACCAATCCATTGGTGAGGGTAAGGGTTCCGGTCAGGGTAAGCGGAGCACTCAGCGTGAGCACCTTGCCGAAGGTGTCCAGAGCCAGGTCGCGGAGGGCGGTGACGCCGGTATTGGTCAGGGTCAGGTTTCTGGCAATGAGAATGCTCTCATCGTACACTGCCGCTTCCAGGTTTACCGTGCCGTCTTCGGTTACCAGCGCCACGGCCTCTGCCAGGGGCCCGGCAGCACCGGATTGGGGGCTGTAGTGGTCCGCATTGAGGTAATCGAGGGCGGGCTGGAAACCGGGGGCCGGGTTCGCATCCGCAGAGGTGTTCAGGAATGGCGAGTAGTCAATCAGGCCCGTGGGGGCCAGGGCCGAGCGTTGGGCGAAGCTGGTGGCGGGGCCGCCCAGGGTCACCACCAGGCCGCCGGTGCCGGCCGCACCGCGCACGCCAGTGGCCGTGTTGGCCCCCAGCCAGTTCAGCGACGCATCGACCGGGTTGGTCAGGTTGACGGCCCGGATGGCGGTGGCGCAGCTATCGAGGCGGTTGCCCCGGATGCTGTCGCCCGAAGACACGACCAGCCCGTTGCGGCTCACGTCGAAAAAGGCCGTGTAGCCCGCGCTGTTGGCCGGACGGTCCTGCACCTGCACGGCCCGCTGGCATTGCGCCACCACGTTGCCAAACACTTTGTTTTGAGCGCCTTCCAGCACCAGCCCAAAGCCGTTGATGTTGAACGACGAGCTGGTGGCATCGGCCAGATAGCCCCGCACGGTGTTGCCCTCGATGAAGGCCCCGCCCGTCACCAAATCGCCAGTGAGGCCACCGCCGATGGTAATCACGTTGCGGTCGCGGTCGATGAAGGCCAGGCCGGCGTTGTCTTCGCTCAGGTTGGTGGGCGCGCCCACGGTCCGCACAATGTAGTTCTGGCGCACCACGAAGCTGCCCGCGCCGCTGCGGCGGCCGGTGCCGGTGCAGGCCTTCAGCTCCATGCCGTTGGAGGCGTTGTTGCGCAGGGCGTTGCCCTCGATGAGGGCGGCAAAGCCGGTGCAAGTGCCGCTGCTGTTGCGCGGTCCGGCGGCACCCAGCACTATCAGGCCGCCGCCGGCATTCTGGGTAATCTGGTTGTTGCGCACGGTCAGGCCACTCACGCTGCCGTCGTTGATGTCGATGCCACCGCGGCGGTTCATCTCAAACACGCCGCCTTCAATCAGGATATCGGCTTTGGGGCCGTTGGTCAGAAACAGGCCCCGGCCCGCGCCGTTGGCGTTGGAGTTGCCGGTTTCGGCGGTGTAAGCCGCCCGCACCCGGCGGAAGGTCAGGTCCTGCACGCCGTTCAGGCTACTCCAGAAAATGCCCTGGCGGCGGTTGTGCACGGTTTCTACATCCTCCAGCAGGATGTGGGCCTGGGAAGCAGCGCCGGTGGCCTGAATGCCAAAGTCGTAGGCCTGAAACGTGATGTCGGCCACCGTGAGCGGGGCGCTGCTGCTGCTGCCGTTGGCGGCAATGAGCAGGCCCGCTTCGCTGGTTTGGATGGGGCTGGCCAGCAGGCCGCCATCGAAAATGGTGGCGCTGATGGGCTGGGCGGTGGCGGTGCCCGCGCCTTGCAGGCTCACGGGCTGGCTCAGCACCACGCGCTCGGTGTAGGTGCCGGCGTCGATAAAAATGGTTTGGGTGCTGGGGCCGGCCTGAGCCAGTGCTCGCGCCACGGTGGCGAAGGGCGCGGCGGCCGAGCCGTCGCCGGTGGCATCGCTGCCCACGGCGCTGGTGAATACGTCGCCGGTGGTCGCGCCGTCATTCACATAAAGGGCGGGTGCCGGGGTGGTGGCTTGCGCGGCTGCGCGGCTGCCGGCTCCTCCCGCCAGCGACACGGCAGCTAGCGAGGCAAGTAGTAAAGTAGAACGCATAGTGGAGTAGATTTTTTTCAACACTTTGATTGTAAATGAATTATATGTTAATCTTGGGCTGACAATCACAGATTAGCTATTATCGCCGGGCACCGACCCACCGGTCCCGCTAATGGCGCGGACTTAAAGAAGACGGGTGAGAAGGGCTGGGGCGCAAATGGAATTGCCCGCCAATAGCGAGTTGCCGAGCCAGCCGCTTAGTGAGCTGGAGAAATCCCATGAATTAGATGTAGCGCAGCCGGTAATTGGCAATGGTAAAGGAGGAAGGAAGCGGAAGCGGGTACAAAATTATTTTCCCCACCGCCCCCTACCTCCCTAAAGCATTACCCTAGATGCGGTAGTCGGGGCTTTACTACGATTTAATTCAGGCTGCGGGCAGCGGACAATTCTCACTGGATTCGCACCCAACAGAGCGATGTATTGGGAGTAAACCCGCACAATGAGCACGACAAAGCCCCAGCGGGGCGGCACTCGTTGCATGAGTGTCGTCCCGCTGGGGCTTTGTCATATTTCCGCAACCTGGGTTATGGCTACTGCTTCAGCAGGTGGCACACCAGTTTCAGGGTGCCCCGGCGAATGATGACCTGGTATTTGCCACTGGCTAAGCCATTCACTTCCAGCTTGTGCGCCTGACCGCCCGCCAACGCGTAGGCTTGCACCACCCGGCCGGCCATGTCCACCAGGGTTACGTCGAACGTAGCAGCGGGCAGGCTACTTAGGTTCAACGTGGTATGCGTGTATGCTGGGTTCGGGAACAGACCGGGCGCTTCCGGGGCAAATACCACCGCCCGCACGGGGCTGTAGGTTGCTTTGCCGGACAGGTCGAGTTGCTGAAGGCGATAGTATACGGTGCCGGGGTGCTGCCGGCCTACGCCGACCTCCGTGTAAGTGTATTGCTGCGGCTGGGCGGTAGTGCCCGCTCCGGCCACAAAATCCAGCGGCACGAAGCTGCCCCCGTCAAACGAGCGTTCCACGCGGAACCCCTTGTTGTTCAGTTCCTGGGCCGTGTTCCAGCTCAGCTGGGCATCGGCTTGAACCGCCGTGGCCACAAACCGCGTGAGCTCTACCGGCAACGGGAAGTCGCCGATGCGCAGCGGCACCACTTGGGTGGTCACGCCGCCGTTGGCGTCGACGGTGGTGAGGGTGACCGGGTAGGTGCCGCTCACCAGCAGCGTGTGGTCGAGCACACGCACCTGGCCGGTGGCGGGGTCCAGCTCCAGCCCATCGGGCAGAGCGCCGCTCACGGTGGCGGCGCGTACGCCATTATCCGTCACCACAGCGGTGGCATTGTAAGCCCCGCCGTTGTCGTCAAACACGTTGGCGATGACGTCACCGTCCTGGTCCTGGTTCACGCCGCCCTTGAGGGGCATACTGGTGTAGTGGGCGGCATTGTCCTTGCCCACGGCAACGGTGTAAAGGGCTGTCGCTGAGGCCGCGCCTTGGTTATCGGTGGCCGAATAGACAAAGAAAGCATTACCAACGAAGGCAGCGGCCGGGTCGAAGGTGAGGTTGGCCGCGTCGCTGTTGCTGATAATCTGGCCGGCCGCAACCGGGCTTCCGTTGAGTGCGAGCACCCCGGCCGCGGCGGCTGGCAACGTCGCAATGGTGAAGGAAGCCACACTGCCATCGGCGTCGAAGCCGGTGATGGCTGAGAGGACGAGTGGCCCGGCAGTGTTGCCCTCCGGTGCTTGCAAGCGGTTGGTCGATGCGTTGGCCAACGGCGCTTGGTTGGCTAGCGTCGTAGTCAGCGCGGAACTATTGTTGGCAGTAGCACCGACGGGCTCGTTGGTGCCGCTGCTCACGCTGCTAGCCACCGTCGAAGTCGTGGAGGGAAAAACAAAGGAAATGGTGTTCGTGACTTCGCTGGCCTTGCCCACGGTCTGCGTGGCAATGGTGGGGAAGCTCACCCGGCCGGAAGCCGCGTCGTAGCTCCCGCTGCCCGAAACCGTGACACCGCTCAGGCCGGTGGGCATCTGCACGGTTTGGGCCACGGCATTGGCCGGTGATGGGCCGTTGTTCAGCGTCACCACTGTATAAGTGGCCAGGGCACCGGGCAGCATGGTAGCCGGGCCGCTCACGGTGGTAGCTACGTCAGCTGCCGGAACGATAATCACGCTCACAACCTGGCTATTGTTGGCCGGTATGGGGTCCGAAACATTGCCGGCCACGCTGGCAGTGGCCACCAGCGGGTCATTGCCAGGGTTGCTCACCGTGATGGTATAGGTGAGCAGGGTATTGGCCGGCTGGGCCGTGGCGCGGGGGAACGTTACGGCTCCACTGGCGGCATCGTAGGTGCCACCGCCCGATATAATCACGCCGCTCAGGCCGCCGGGCAGGCTCACCTGGGCCTGCAGGTCGGCCGCCGTGCCGCTGGCATTGGCGTTGGTGGCCGTCACGGTCAGCACAATGGGCTGGCCGGCTTGCTGCGACGTGCGGTCGGCCGTGATGGTGGCCTGGAAATCCGTCTGCGCTGTGGTAATGGGCGATACCAGCAGGTAGATGGTGACCGCGTTGTTTGTCAGGTTAGTGTCGTTGGTCGTAAGCGGAATATCGGCCGCGGCCGACGCGCCGACCAAGGGGTTCGACGGCGAAATCACGGTAATAGTGTTCGTAACCACGCCCGTCGCGCCCGCTACCTGGTCGGTAATGGTGGGGAAGGTGACAATGCCAGTGGTGATGTCATACACCCCGCCGCCGCTGGCCACCACGTTGAGGCCGGTGGCAATGCGCACGCTGGTGTTGACGACCGTCGCGGGGGCCGGGCCGTTGTTCGTTGTTGAAACGGTGAAGACCACCGGGTTGCCCACCACGTCGAGCGACGGCCCGGAAATGGCCACCGATACATCCGAATTCCACTTAATCAGGGTAGCCACCAGCGATGAATTGTTGGCAATGCTCCCATCGGGTGTGCTGCTGGTTACGGCGGCCTGGCTCACTACTACGCGCGGGTTGGCGGCATCGGTCGATTTGAAGGCGGGCGCCACGTAGCTGTAGGAATAGGTACGTACCTCGCCCACGGCCAGCAAGGCCACGGCCGGCCAAGTAATGAGGCCCGTGGCGGGGGCATACACCCCGCCGCCCGTCGTCGTCACTTCAGCCGGGGCAAAGCCAGCCGGAATGCTCACCGTTTGCACCACGTTGGTGGCGGTGGCCGCGCCATTGTTGCGGGCACTCACCTCAAACGTCGCCACCTGCGTAGCGGAGGCCACGGCGGGCCCGATGAGCGTAGTTGCCACGTCGGTGCTGCTGGTGATGTCCACGTTGCGCATCGCCAGGTTATCGGCTGGCACCGGGTCGGCGGTGGCGGCCGTCACGCTGGCGATTGCGACCAGGGGGCCGGCGGCCGGGGCCGTCAGCGTTACGGTATTGGTGACGTTGCTGCCGCTGGCCAGGCTGGTCAAGGCCGAAAAAGTCACAACGCCAGTGGCCGGATTGTACGTGCCGCCGCCCGAAATGCTCCCGCCCGAAATGCTCAGGCCGGCGGGCAGCGAAAGCTGCTGCGCCACATTTTGGGCAGGGCCGGGGCCGTTGTTGCCGGTGACCACCGTGAATGTGACTGGGGCGCCCGGAGCTACGTTCTTAATCGAAATGCCGAGGGAATTATACACGTTGGCCCGAGGGTCGGCAGTGGCGACGGCCACCGCACTGACAGTAGCTGTCGCGGAGTTGTTGGCCGTCGCACCGCCCTCAGCGGTGGCGGTGCTGGTGCCGGCCGTGGCCGTAAAGCCGCTGGCCGGCATCGGGAAACTGACGGTGTTGCTGATGCTGCCCCCGCTGGCCAGCACGGCCACGGGTGCGAAAGTGACCAACCCGGTACTTGCATTGTAGCTGCCCTGGCTGGAGAGAAATACTCCATTAGCCGCCATGCCCGTGGGCAGCTGCACGGTTTGCACCACGGCCGCCGCCGGTGATGGGCCATTGTTGGCAGCAATCAGATTATAAGTCAACAGATTGCCAACGAGCGACGAAGCCGGGCCGCTAATGGCCGTGGCCACGTCGGCAAGAGGCGTAACGGCAATGGAAGCAGTGGCCTCGTTGTTGTCGAATATGCCGGAAGACACTGCGCCGGCCCCGGTGATGATGCTGGCCGCGCTGCTGACCGGGCCAATGGACGGGGCCAGAAAGGTGATGGTGGAGGGAGCGGTGCTGCCGCTGGCCAACGTCGCAATGATTGGGTACGCCACGAGGCCCGTGAGCGCATCGTAGGTTCCACCGCCGGTGATGGACACGATGCTTAGCCCCGGCGTGAGCTGCGCCGAACGGGTGGCATTGAGAGCATCGCCAGGTCCGAAATTGCGGAAGTTGAACGTGAACGACGCCTGCTGGCCCGGCACCACCGTAGCGGCCGAAACCGTAATGCCGTCAGTCGCCGCATCAGCCGCCGGGTTGTTGGTAATGGCAAACGGAAACGTGTCGGGGGCCGTGGGGGCTCCGGTACCGCCGGCCCCGTCTTCCTGCGAGGTGGTGGTGATGCGGGAAACAATGGCCGTGCTGCCGCTCGTGTTCGACGCGGTGTAGGCAATGCGGAACACGCTCACGTCGCGGCTGTTCCAGGTAGCCAGGCTGCCAAAGTCAATAACCAGGGTACCGCTGTCGAAGGTAGCGCCCTGCGCCGTGAGGGCGCTAAGCTGATTGGTGGTAAGGGACGAGCCCGGAGGCAGGGTCACTGTGCGCGTCACGTTGAGCGCGGCGGCCGGGCCATTATTGGCAAACAGCACGCCGTAGGTGCCCGAAGGCCGTCCGGTGGTCGAGGTTTCCAGGCCGAAGATGACCCCCACCACATCGGCAAAACCAGTAATGGCCGTGGTTGCCGCGCTGGTGTTGTTGCTGGTCACCGGCTCACCCGATGTGCTGGTACTGATGCTGGCCGTGGCCACCACCGCAGAGGTACCGGGCGCGGTGTAGGAGATGTTGAACTGGCTGCTGGCGCCAGCGGCCAGCGGCGATGCGCCGGGGTACGTGATGGTCACGTCGCCGGTGAGGGCATCGGTGCTGATGCCGGTGCTACCAGGGGTTACCACGTTGGTTACCACATTGCCGCTGGCATTGCTGCCTGAGGAAAGGGTGACGACGCGCGTTACGCCGCTGGCCGCCACTCCGCCATTGTTGGCGAAAACGGCCGCCATGCTCACGGTTTGGGCAGCCGTGGCCTGGGTTGGAGCCGTCAGCACGGCCGTCACATCCACGCTGCAGTTGATGCCCGCCGTACTGCCCGCAATGCTGTTGCTAATCTGGCTGTTGGCAATGCCGGACACGCCTGCGGCGGCTCCGAAAGCCACGCCGCCGGTGGTGGTGCCATTGCTGCCACCCGCCACCGCCGCACTGGCCGGGGTACCATTGGTGAGAATAATACCGCCGCCGCCGCCGCCACCGGGGCCGTGGGCCGTAGCCGCGCCCGCCGGGGCATTGGTGCCACCTTTGCCACCATTGGCAGCCAGGTTGAGGCTGTTCAGGCTGCTCGTATTGTTGGCCGTGAACAGGACGGAGCCGCCGGCCCCGCCGCCGCCACTGCCGTCATTTACCACGTCGGTGCTGCCGCTGCTGCCATTGGCCAGCACCGCGCCCGCGCCCGCTGCCGAGCCCGTGCGCACCAGCACGATGCCGCCGCCCGCGGCCCCGCTGCTGGCGTAGCCGAGCGTAGGGCCACTGCCGCTGCCGTCGTTGCTCACGCCAGCGCCACCGCCACCGCCCATAATCAAGCGGCTGCTGCTGGGCGGTGCAAATACCCCGCCCGGCTCGCCGCCAATGGCTGCGTTGCTGTTCCAGGCGTTGCCGCCGCGGCCGCCGCGCGAGCCGTTGCCCCCTCCCCCGCCGCCCGAGTTCTGGTCATTGGCCGTGGGGTTGGCATCGGTGCCGCCGCCCCCGGCGTTGCCCGGCCCACCGCGGCCGGCGCTGCCATTAGGGTAGCCGTCCACCCCCGTGTCGAAGAGGGCCGAGCCGGTATTCACGTAGCGCGGAGTGCCGGCAATGCCTTCGCCTTTCATGGCGTGGGCGCCGGTCAGGCCAGGAGCCGGCGCAGCGGCACGGTAGTCGGTATTGGTGACGCCGGTGGCAGTGCCCGTCAGCTTCTGGCCCGCCCCGCCGCGGAAGCCCTTGCCCGAGGCATCGAGCTTGGCCCCGGCGGCGAAGCTAAGCTTGCCGGTTACGTCCAGCGCCAGAATGCCGCCGGTGCTGCCGTCCCAGGCGCTGGGCGCTACCGTGCCGCTCACGGTTAGGTTTTGATACTGCGGAATGCGCACCACCTGAAAGCGGCGCTGGCCCACCAAGGCCGTAGCACCGGCATTCTGGTACCCGTTTTTCAGGCCGGTGGCAACCGTGACGGTGCCCCCGCCCAGGGGCACGGCTGCGGAAGCTACCGCGTATTCATACTTACCGGCCGTGAAATTAGCATTAACAAGGTTGCTGGTAGCCAGCCCCCCCGCCACGCCGTCGCCGTACGCATCGGTATTGGTCACGTCAATGTCGGCCCCCTGCATCTGAATAATGAGCAGCAGGTCGCCGCTCGCGATGGGCGTGGTGCCCACGGCGGCCCCCACCACCAGGGAAGTAGCGCCCGCCGCCACCGTCTGATTGGTGGCCGGGAAGTACGTGTTGGGGTTGGTGGTGAGAGTGGGCGAGCCGTCGCGGCCGGGGTTGGCGCAGGCGCTGGCCACGCCCGCCGGCCCAATGCCCGAAATGGCTACGGTGATGATAGCCGCCGGCGCGGTGCCGTTGTTGTTCGCCGCCACGGGGTCGGCAGTAGCGCCGGTGCTGGCAGCCGTCACGGTGAAAGTGGCCGGGGCTGGCTGCACCACCAGCGTCACGGTGTTAACCACCGAAACGCCGCTTGCCATTGAGGCAACGGGGCTGAAGCTGACCACGCCCGTGGTAGGGTCGTAGCTGCCGGCCGTGACGCTGACGCTGCTAAACGGCGGCTTGTTGGACAGCGTGAGCGTTGGCGCCACGTTGGTGGCAATCTCTGGGCCGCTGTTGGTAGTGGTCACGCTATAGCCCTTCGACTGGCCTTCGACGCCCGTGGTCGAGCCGCTGACGGTCGAAACCAGGTCGGCACCTCCCGTTACGGGGATGTCGTAGGTGGCGAAGTTGGAATTGGTGTTGGTGTCATCGGTGGCCCGGTACAGCACGTTGGCCGCTCCGGTGAAAGTGCTGCCGGGAATAAACGACAGCTGGTAGCCGGGCGCCGTGGCCGTAGCCGTGGGCGGCACCAGAATAACCTGGCCCACCGTAGCAGCTACGCCGTTAACATACAGAACGCCCTGGGTCGCATTGGGCAATGTCGTAATGATGTAGGAAACAATGGTGGTGTTACCCGCAGTAGCATCCGGGTCGCTGGCGTTGAAGGGGGCCGTGTTGGTTTGGCTGGTGGTTCCCTTCAGAATAGCCGGCGCGTTCACCACGTTGCTGGCCACCGGGGCCCGGTTCTGGGCCGTGGTGATGGTGGAGGTATTGTTGCCGGCCACGAGGTCGTCGGCGGTCGAGGTGAAGCTGGACGTTGCGGTAACGGCCCCGGCGTTGGGCATGGTGTAGGTAATGGTTTGCACCACCGAAGCGCCGGCCGCCAGGTTGCTGATGGTCGGCAGCGTGAGCACCCCGGTAGCGGAAACGTAGGTGCCGCCGGTCACGCCGAACAGCCCCGTGGGCAGCTGCACCGTTGGGACGATGGTGGCCACCTGGTCGCCGCCCACGTTCAGGGTAGTGGCCGTGTAGGTAACGGTGCTGCTGCCCGGTGCCCGCACCGGCCCCGCCAGGGTGGTCTGGATATCTGCCTGCGCGCACCACCCAAAGGAGGTAAACACAATGCCCTGGAGCGCCGGGTCGGCCTGCGCCGAGGTGTTGCGGTACGTGAGCACCAGCCGGGTGATGGCCGACGGAAACGTGGCGATGATGTTGCTGGTAGCCAGGCCGTCGCTGGCCGCCGTACCGGTAAATGTGTTGCTGCCGTTGGAACCGTTGTTACTATAGGAGTTGGATGCTCCCGCTGCGGCGCTGGTAGTGGGAATGGCCACGAGGGCATTGTTAGCGTCGTAGCCCTGAATAACCAGCTGGTCGATGAAGCCCGGACCGGTATCAATATCGCCGGCCGTCAGGCTGAAGTTGCTCACCGGCCGGCTGAAGGCAAACGTGAGCGTGGACGTAGCCGCCGCGCTGGCGCTGTAGTCTTCCAGCCAGGTCAGGCCCTTGCTCGGCAGTCCCGACTGGTCGGCAATGGCCAACGAGTTGGTGGTGCCGCCCGAAGCCGAATAGCCGGAGGTGGTCACGCTCACCCCGCCAACGCTCACCGTGCGGGGCGCTTTCCAGTCCTCCCCGTCGGTGCGGGCGAAGTAGCTCAGCAGGTTGGCCTGGCCCACGCCGCTCCCGCACGTGCCCTTGCTCACCGGAATGGCGTAGGTGACGATGGCCGAGAGCGTGCCCGTATTGTCTTTGGCCCGGTACTGAAACACGGCCGTGCCGAAGTAGCCGGCCGCCGGGTCAAAGGTCAGGTTGCCCGCATCGGCGGCGGCAATTACCGTGGCCGTTGTAATAGTCGTAACACCGTTGATTTTCAGCACCCCGGCCGCCGAAGGAGGCAGCGTGGTTACCGAATAGGAGGCAATGGAGCCGCCCACGTCGGCATCGGTAGCCGTAAGGGGCACCGCCAATCGGGTGTCGGCGTAAGAACTGAGCAGGATTTGCGAAATACGGCCGTACGCCACCGGTGCGGCCAACACTTGGTAAGCCCTGGCTTCCTGCCCGGACGGCATCCCCACACCCATGGCAGCCAGCCAGCGCACCGACAGGATGGAAATATCAGCTGCGGATTTGGACTGCGCCATTCGCCCGGCCAGCAGCAGTCCGACGAGGCCAACCAGCAATATCAGCGTACTCGCTGGCTTGCGTGGTTGCTGCCCGATTTCAGGCCTGAAACAATGGGATAAGGGTGTTTTTGACCAAAAAAATTGTAAGGGTAACCTCATGGGAATAAAAAAGCGAAATGATGATAAGCACTTGTTCATAAATGCAATAGCCATTGTCTCACTCCCGTAGGCAGCCAAGATGGGCAATGTCAGATTTACCCCGCAAAATTCCGACTTGGCAAGCCACCCGTCCCCCCAAAGTCCTACCCTATATGCGGGTGTTGGCCGTCATTTCACTGCGGGTATGCCCGCCAATCGTCGATGGCAACCGAATTATTATCAAGCTGTTTTATGTTGAGCGAACAATAGATATTTTTTAATATTTTGAAAAACAGCTTAATAGATAAGTCAGCCAAATCATCGTTCAAAGACTGCTGCAAATAATTTAGGCAGCACCTCCCGCAAATAGGGTAGGTCCATACCCAATAGCCATCTTGGAAAACGCCTAATTTTGAATCATTATTTGAGGACGGTGCTATGCGCGGGCTCGCGCCCGCTAATAATATGCAGCTTCCTTCTGTCCAGCACGTTGGCCTGGGTTGAAATCAGATTTTACACAGGGAGTTCATGGATTTGATAACATTGGGGGTTGTGGAGGACGACGCGGTGCTGGTGAAGGTGCTGCGGGCCTACTTCGCCCAGCAGCCCGACATCCGCCTCGTGCTCGTCGCCCGCTCCGCCGAGGAGCTGCTC
>JAQBNT010000085.1 GCA_028288445.1 Hymenobacter sp.
TCGTAAAAATCAAATATTACAACGAAAAAATGCCTTTGTCAAACCTGTTGCAAATAACCCAAAGGCATGGTGTAAAATTAGATGATTTACATCAACCACTTGGCATCTGCTCGATAAAAGGCTCAAAATACCCCTTGACAGTGGTAAATTAACCGGCCAAGCTGACTATCCAACTTAGGTATTATTGAAAAAGTTCTATTGCGAAACAGCCGCTGGGTCGGGTCCATGATAGCCGTCCACAAATTCTCCTTCCCAACGGGCTACGACGGCCGAGGCTAAACAGTTGCCGAGCACGTTCACGGCCGTGCGGGCCATATCCATCAGGGCATCAATGCCCAGAATGATGAACACCGGCCAGGCCGGCAGGTTGAACGACGCCACCGTGGCCAACAGAATAACCAGCGAAGCCCGGGGCACGCCCGCCACGCCCTTACTGGTGAGCATCAGCGTGAACACCATGAGCAGCTGCTGGCCGAAAGTGAGGGGCACCCCGGCCGCCTGCGCCACAAAAACCGCTGCCAGCGAAAGGTATAGCGTGGTGCCGTCGAGGTTAAAAGAATAACCCGTGGGCATTACAAAGGCCACGATGCGGCGCGGCACGCCGATGCTTTCCATAGCTTCCATAGCCCGGGGCAGCGCCGCTTCCGAGGACGTGGTGGCGAAGGCGATGCTGACCGGCTCGGCTACGGCCGCGATGAAGCGGCGCAGCGGCAGGCGGGCAAATAGCGCCACCGGCAGCAGCACCAGCAGCACGAAGGCGATGAGCGCTCCGTAGAGTGTGAGCAGCAGCTGCAAGGCATTGAGCAGCGGCGCAAAACCCATTTTGCCCACCGTGTAGGCTAGGGCCCCGCCCACGCCCAGCGGTGCGAAATACATCACCACGTTGGTGAACTTGAACATGACTTCCGACAGGCTTTCGCAGAACTCCAGCATCACGCGGCGCGGGCGCTCCGGGGTGAGGGCCAGGCCAATAGCGAAAATGATGGCGAAAATAACCACCTGGAGCACCTGCCCTTCGGCCACCGATTTGGCAATGTTCTCGGGGAAGATGTGCAGGATGATGTCGGCCGCCGTTTGGGGTGCGGCGGCGGTGAGGGCTTCTTCCTTCACGCCAACCTGGCTGATGCCCACCCCGGCTTTGGTTAAGTTGATGGCGGCCAAGCCGATGAAGAGGGCAAACGTGGTAACAACTTCAAAGTAAACCAGCGCTTTGAGACCCATGCGGCCCACCTGCTTGAGGTCGGCGTGGCCGGCAATGCCCACTACCAGCGTAGCGAATACCAACGGCGCGATGATGGTTTTTACGAGGCGCAAGAAGGCGTCACTCAGTACTTTGAGATTCATGGCTACGCCGGGCGCATCGTGGCCCAGTTCGATGCCGATGAGCATACTTACCACAATCCAAAGGGTGAGGGAGCGCCGGGGGGCCACGGCGGCGCAAATAGCCAGCAGGGCCAGCCAACGGGCCGCCACGGGCACTACGGGTGGTAGGGCCAGCATCTGGTTGGCGGCGAGCACGGTGAGCACACCAGCCAGCAGCACCAAAATAGCAACGAGGAGTAAACGGGATTTTGCCATGCAATTGAAAAAGGCCGTGAATACGGAATGAGGCCTCAAAGAACGGCATTATCCCGCCAGCAAGCCCGACCTTGCCCGTTGGTAAGCGCCGGAAGCCGGATGTGGGATTCGTTTAAGGGCGCAATTGGACGGTACTGATTTCGTTCCGTCGGTTTAATGCCTGACCTTGGTTGGCACCGGCATAGAATTCTGCTTCTTTCGAGCAGTTTCCAGCGCCTTTTTAAGCTGATGAAGCAAAAATTCCGTTTAATGCCCCGAATTCTCCGTGGTTGCGTTGTCCGTCGATAGCGCTTGCTGCTCAGGCCCCGGTGATGCTGCTTTTCTCCCGCTTATGCCTATCTGGACCCTCACCCCGCACCTGCTCCCCCTGCGCTACGTGTGGAAAATCTCGCGCAATGCTTCGGCCACCAAAACCAATCTGGTGCTGCGCGTGGCCGGCCAAGGCCAGCAGGGTACCGGCGAGGCCGCGCCCAATGTGCGCTACGGCGAGTTGCCCGAGCTGCTCCAGGAGCAATTCAACGCATTGCTGGCCAATGGGCTGTTCGAAGTTAATTCCCTTTCTGAACTTGATGCTCTGCTAATGGCCCACCCCGTGGCCCACGCCTTAAGCTTTGCCCTCGAATCTGCCTTGGTGCAGTGGCTGGCTGCCTGCGCCGGGCAGCCGGTGTGGCAATGGCTGGGCGTACCGCCGCCCGCTGCCGCCGTGCCCACGGCGTTTTCGCTGCCCATTATGGAGCCGGGCGAGGTGGCCGGCTTCCTGCGCGAGCAGGATGCTGCCCGCTTTCAGCTGTTGAAAATTAAAGTGAACCAGGCCGGCGGCCTCGACTTACTACGCGAAGTGGCCCGCGCTCTGCCCGGCCACGCCCTGCTGGTAGACGGCAACGAAGCCTGGCCCGATGCCGACAGCGTGCTACGATTCCAGGAAGCCGCCACAGCGGTACCCGGCCTGTATATAAAGCTGTTGGAGCAGCCGCTGCCCGCCGCCCTGGCCGATGACTACCGCTACTTGTGTCCCCGCAGCAGCGTGCCGCTCATCGCCGATGAGTCGGTGACCGACACGGCCGACTTTGCCGACATCGCCCAACAATTTCACGGCGTGAACGTGAAGCTGATGAAGGCCAGCGGCTTCCGGCGCGGCATCGACCTGCTGCGCCGCACCCGCGCCCACGGCCTGCTACCCATGCTGGGCTGCATGGTGGAAACCAGCGTGGGCATCGCGGCCGCCCTCGAAATCAGCGCCCTGGCCGACGTGTTGGACCTGGATGGCTTTCTGATTATCAAGGATGAGCCGTTTGGACTGGTGCGGGAAGAGGGCGGATTGCTGCGGTTGGCATAGGCCTGGCCCGTTAGGTTGCTACCATAACGAAATAGCCCCAGCGGGGCGACACTCGGTTGTTGAGTGTCGCCCCGCTGGGGCTTGCAGGTTTTTAGCTGTTCGAGTTTACTACCGATATGTCGCTCCACTAGGACTAAGGGTCGGTGCTCTGCTACTTGGGTCCGTTCAGCTGCGCGTCGAGCTGCTTGAGCTGGTCGTCGATGGCCTGGGTATTGGGCTTGGTGGGCTGACCCTGGCTGAGGACCTGGATTTTCTGGTTGAGCAGCTCAATCTTTTTATTGAGCAGCGACACCTGCATGGCGGGGTCGGAGAAGCCGGGGCCGTGCTGCACGTAGGGCTCAAACTTGGTGCCGGGCGGCGTGGTGGGCGGCGTGCCCTCGCCCCGGGCGGCAGCGGCGCTGGCGGGCGTAGCGAACACCACACCGCCGTCGGGCTTCACGTAGTCGCCTTCGTGCAGGGTGATTTTCTTGCCTTGGGGGTTGATTTTGTCGGCGGGCATTTCCACAATACCGTTTTTGTAGTTGATTTTCACGCCGCCGGCCAGCTTCACGTTTTGGGTGAGGGGCACGGTCTGGGTGCCTTCGCGGCGCACTACTTCGCCGTCAAGCATCACAAACTGGGTGCGGCTGGTGGTTTGCACCGGGAAGCCGCCGGCCTGGGCAGCGGCCAGGCGCGGGGCGGTGGCCAGGCAGCCGACGGCAAATACGAGCAGGAAGAAACGATTCATGGCAATACAGGGAATGGTGAATGTGCGGGGATACGGATTTCCGGCCCCGGCGGTAGGGTAGGAGGGGCGGAAGGCAAAACTTTTTAAAACATCCGGGAACGATGTTGTGACATTAAATGTATGTACATTATATTTGCATCCGATTCCACTGCCTACTATGCGCATCGAAGACGAAATCAAACAACCCATTTTCCGCGACGAGCACCAGAAGGCCTTTATCAACCTGATATACACGGCTGGCTGGTTGCAGCTGCGGCAGGCGGCGGCGTTTAAGCCGTTTGGCCTCACCTCGCCACAGTTCAATATTCTGCGCATTCTGCGCGGGCAGCACCCGCTGCCGGCCACGGTGGCCCTGCTCATCGACCGCATGCTGGACAAAACCAGCAACGCCTCGCGAATTGTGGACCGCCTCGAAGAAAAAAAACTAGTGACCCGCACCGTGTGCCCAGCCAACCGCCGGGCCGTCGACATCCGAATTACCAAAGCCGGCCTCGATTTGCTCGACCAGGTGGAGCAAACCGGGGTGCTGCACTCCAAAGAAAATATGGCGCTGAACGAGGACGAGATGCGCCAGCTCAACGCCTTACTCGACAAAATGCGAACGGTGGAATAAGCCGTTTTTCAACAGATTAAATCGCCGGGATTCCGGCACGCTTTTTCGTTGCGGCCCGGCCGTAGCGTTTGCTTCAACTCACACTTCTTACCTTTTTTCAAATCCTAGATTCAGATGAAAAAATTCCTCTTGCCCGCCCTGTTTGCCGTTGCCACCATCGGCGCAACTTCTGCTGCTTCGGCTCCTAAAGTTGCTACAGCAGCTCCGGTCCCCGCTTACAAGCTGCAGCCGCAGCTGAGCACCCTGGGCTGGGAAGGCAAAGCCGTAACCCACGGCCACAACGGCACCATGCAGTTTTCCGACGGTGAATTGCTCGTGAAAGGCAACAGCATCGTGGGCGGCACCGTGACCGTGAACATGAAAACCATGGTGGCCACCGACATCAAAGATGCCGAAAGCCAGGGCAAATTTGTGGGCCACATGAGCAGCGACGACTTCTTCGGCGTGGCTACCTACCCCACCTCGACCTTCAAAATTGCCAGCGTAACGCCCATCAAAGGCGCTGCCGCCAATGCCGATAATGTGACCATCGCCGGCGACCTGACCATCAAGGGCGTGACGCAGCGCATCAGCTTCCCCGCCAAAGCCGGCGTGAAAGACGGTGTGGCCGCCGCCAGCGGCAAGGTGACCATCGACCGCACCAAATTCGGCCTGAAATACGGCTCGAAATCGTTCTTCGAAAGCATCGGCGACAAAGCCATCTACGACACGTTCGACTTGACTTTCAACGTAATCGCCAAGAAAGCTTAATTGCGGTTTTCACCCCGAATAAAAAAGCCCGCCGGATTCGGCGGGCTTTTTTTATTCGGGGATTTCAAATGTGCGGGGCAGCTCGAATTTTAGGTTGTGGCTTTTTTTTCGGCTGTGCAACTCACGCTGCTCGTCGTCTATTTCTGTTTGATACTCGACCCACAGGTCTTC
>JAQBNT010000131.1 GCA_028288445.1 Hymenobacter sp.
CCGCTGGCGCAGTTGGCCAGGGCGTTGAGCAGGGGCCAGTCGGCCACGGCGTCGGAGCCGTCCTTCATGCCTTCGGTTTCACGGTTGGGCGAGGCCACCGAGCCGCAGTCGAGGTGGTCGCGGCCGATGACGATGGGGGCCGAGACTTCGCCCCGCGCCACAAGGTCGTTGATGACGAGGCCGAATTTCTCGCGCTCGCCGTAGCCGAGCCAGCACACGCGGGCGGGCAGGCCAATGAAGGGCACTTTGGCCTGGGCCTTCTCAATCCAGCGGGCCAGGAGCTTGTTGTCGGGGAAGGTTTCGAGCAGGGCGCGGTCGATGCGCAGAATGTCCTGCGGGTCGCCGCTGAGGGCGGCCCAGCGGAAGGGGCCTTTGCCCTCGCAAAACAGCGGGCGGATGTAGCCGGGCACGAAGCCGGGATACAGGAACTGGCCGTTTTCGTCGCGCACGTTCAGGCCGCCTTTTTCGGCCTGGCCGCGCAGGTTGTTGCCATAGTCCACGGCGATTGTGCCACGCTTCTGCATCTCCAGAATGGCCTCGACGTGCTTCACGATAGAGGCCAGCGCCTTACGCTTGAACTCGTCGGGGTTGGCTTCGCGCAGGGCCAGCACCGCCCCTATTTCGCCTTCCGGGATGTAGTCCATCAGGTCGTGGGCCGAGGTTTGGTCGGTCACGATTTCGGCGTTGAAGCCTAATTCCAGCAGGCGGGGCAGGATGGTGGCGGCGTTGCCGGTGAGGCCCACGGACCAGCCTTTGCCGTCGGCTTTGGCGCGCTCGCACAGTTCCAGGGCGTGGGTGAGGTCGCGGGCTTGCTCGTCCACGTAGCCTTCGCGCACTTTCTGCTTCACCCGCTCGTCGATGGGCTCGATGACGAGGCAGACGCCGTCGTTCATGGTCACGGCCAGGGGCTGCGCGCCGCTCATGCCGCCCAGGCCCGCCGTGAGGGTGATGGTGCCGCGCAGGCTGCCGCCAAAATGCTGGTCGGCCATGGCGGCGAAGGTTTCATACGTGCCCTGCAAAATGCCCTGCGTGGCAATGTAAATCCAGGAGCCGGCCGTCATCTGGCCGTACATCATCAGGCCCATTTTGTCGAGCTCGTCGAAGTATTCCTGGGTGCTCCAGGCGGGCACGAGGTTGGAGTTGGCGATGAGGACGCGGGGGGCGTGGGGCCAGGTTTTGAGCACGCCCACGGCCTTGCCACTCTGCACGAGCATGGTTTCGTCGGCCTCCAGTTCCTTCAGGGTTTTGACAATGGTTTGATATTCCTTCCAGTTGCGGGCGGCACGGCCGGCACCGCCGTACACGATTAGCTCGTCATAAACCAGGCTTACGGCGGGGTCGAGGTTGTTTTCCAGCATCCGCAGGGCGGCTTCGGCTTCCCAGGTTTTGCAGCGCAGGGTGGTGCCGTGGGCTGCTTTCACGGTTTCTTCGGGCTTGAACTCGTAGAACATCGGGCGCTTGCCGTCGTGCTTTTGCGGGGCTGCGCCGGTGGCGGTGGAGAGGGAATTGGCTTCGAGGTTGAGCTCGGCGGCGGGGGAAGTAGTTGGCGTCATGGGTGGGTGGTTTGGGTGGTGCGGCAAGTTATGCAAAGGGCAGAGAAAGGAATGACATGTTCCTTTCTCTGCCCTTGCTTTTAATTCTTGTGATTCAGTCCTGGCTGCTCATACGGGAACGGGAATTACCAATAATTCCTCCGGGGAGGAACGGGGTTCATCACCGGAGAACCGGACGGCCAGTTGCTGCTCAAATGGCCTAAACTTCGTTAGTAAGTAAATGGTAGCTAATGCATACCAGGCGTATAGGATATCCATGCCCATCGTGAACTGCACGTAAGTGAGTATTTGGTCCATGGTATCGCCAGCGGCCGGGGCACGAAATGCCCGGCTAGCAAAAAGAGAGAAAATCCGCAGAGCCCACCACCCACCAATCAGGCTGTTATCGCGTTCATAGCGGGGGGCCTCATCGGGCTGGGCATAGCGCTGGGTGAGGAGCCAAATATCCTTTATTACCTGATATGGGTACCAGAAATTCATAATTGGCACGAACCAGCCCCAGCCGCCTGCCCCTTCGGAATGGCGCGGCTTAGGGGTTTTGTGCAACCGGTGAATGTTTTCGTAGGCGCGGTGAGTCCACAGAATCAAGGCGATGAATGCTAGCAGTATTAATACCAGCTGCGTACTGCCAACAACCTGTTGCCGCCAGTCGCTGGCTTCAACCTGCGCGTGCGGCACTTTGACCCCGGCGGCCATTTTCTGAAGCATCAGGTACTCTACTACCGTGGAAGCAAGCGCAAGGAGGCTAGCTCCTACCACTATCCACTGAAAAATAATGGCGTAGCGAAGCCGTTGACTGTTATCGAGAACCTTAGGCATTGGGCAGTAACATGAAAAGGGAAGGGCGGCGAAGGTAGCAAAGGCAGCTGCCGAAACACCATCACAGCTGTTTCCCGTAAGCTATTCTGCCTCTCACCGTCTTAGTTGCCCGTCACCATGAGCCCCGACTACACCCCCATCGACTGCCATTTCTACGACGTGCTGGAAGCCGCTGCCACCCAGCGCCGCCGCGTGGCCCTGCAATACTTCAACGACCTGCGCCAGCTGTGCCTCGGCTCCGATATCATCGAAACGTTTTTCATCCGCGACAAAGTGGAGTTTATGCGCCTGAAATCGGGCGAGGAAATCCGGCTCGACCACATCATCCGGATAGACGACACGCCCGCACCGCTCTACGCCGACTACCCCGATTTCAGCTGCGGCTGCTGAGCCTGCGTTGCGGCGAAAATCAGGCCGCAACAGCGGGCAGCGTCAGGGTTAGTTCCGTGAACTGGCCTTCCTCGCTTTCCAGGGTGAAGGTGCCGCCGTAGCCTTTCGTGATGATGTCGTAGCTAAGCGACAAACCCAGGCCGGTGCCTTCGCCGGCAGGCTTGGTGGTGAAGAACGGTTGAAAAACCTTCTGTTTCAGGGCCGTGGGTACGCCAATGCCGTTGTCCCGAATGTGGATTTCGACCCGCTGGCCCGCCCGCTTCGTGCTCACGCTCACCTCGGGCTGGTAGCCGGCGGGGTGGCCTTCCTGCTTTTTCTGCACCGCGTAGAAAGCGTTGCTGAGCACGTTCAGCAGCACCCGGCTCACCTCCTGCGGCACGGCCAGCACGCGCCCCAGGCGCGGGTCGAGGTTGGTGGTGAGGCGGGCCTCAAACGTCTGGTCCTTGGCGCGGGCCCCGTGGTAAGCCAGCTGGGCGTATTCCTCGGTCAGGGCGTTCAGGTCGACGGGTTCCTTCTGGCCCGTGCTGGTGCGGGCGTGCTCCAGCATACCCCGCACGATGGCGGAGGCCCGGCTGCCGTGCTGGCTGATTTTTTCGAGGTTCTGCTGCACGTCGGCCAATAGTTCCTGCTCCAGCGCGGGGTCGCGGGGCTGCTGGTGCTGGCACTCGCGCAGCTCGGCTACCAGTTCGTTGCTGACCTCCGAAAAGTTGTTGACGAAGTTGAGTGGGTTCTGAATTTCGTGGGCGATGCCGGCCGTGAGTTCGCCCAGGCTGGCCATTTTTTCGGACTGAATGAGCTGGGCCTGGGTGGCTTTCAGCTCGGTCAGGGTGTGTTGCAGGGTTTCCTTCTGCTCGCTTAGCTGCTGGTTGGCCAGCTGCCGGGCGCGGTTGGTGCGGGTGAGCGCAAACGCCACGCCCACCAGCAGCGCAATACAGGCCACCAGCGCCACCACAAACTGCTGCTGCCGCCGGGCCACCTGCTCCCGCACCCGCCGCTGCCGGTTGAGGCGCTGAATCTGGGCTTCTTTTTTCAGTAGGTTTTGCTTGTATTCCAGCGCGGCCAGGCGGCGGGTGGTGCCCTCCATGGTCAGGCTGTCTTTGTAGGCACTGTACTGCAGAAAGTAGCGGTAGGCCTGGGCGTAATCGCCCTCTTTGGCGTAGGCCTGGCTGAGGGCCTGGCTGCTGTCGCGGCGCTTGCGGCGGGCGGCCAGCTGGCGCACCACCTGCGGCGGGCTGGGGTCGCGAATGAGCAGGGTATCGAGCCAGTGGTCCATCCGGTCCAGCTCCACCCGAATATCGTGGCCGTGCGGGGGCCCTTGCATGGGCGGTTCCGGTACGCTGGGCGACTGTCCCATTTTTCCCCGAACCCGCTGTTTTTCAAGGCGCATTGCCGCCGCCGTGGCAAAGGGATTGAACTCGTTGTCTTTCAGTATCCGAATGACTTTGGGCACGGGCACGCTGCGGCCCATGGCCGCGCCCAGGGCTTCCAGCAGCGGCCCATATGCCCCGGCCGCCGTGGGCGAAAGGTTGCCGAAGCGCCGCTGGAGGCGGCTGACCTGGTTCAGGGCCCAGCCGGTTTCCTTCAGGCCGTGCAGCTGCCCGGCCAGCGCTTCGGCGTCCTTCAGCAGGGCTTCGGTCCGTGGGGATTCCTTCTGCAATTGCAGGCCCGCCAACTGGGCCAGCGCCACCACCTGGCCGGGCAGGTAATCCAGCCGGCGGGCTTGCGTGAGGAGCGAATCCGTGGCTTCGGCCGAGCTGACGGGCGCGCTCAGCGCCGCCTTCAGCCGCACCACTTCTTTGGAGATGGGCGTGGGCGGACGCGCGGGAGCCGGGGGCGCCAGCGGCAGCTCGATGCTGTCGGCGGCGGGCACTTCCTGCGCCCACCCGGGAGTCCCCATTGGCCCCAGCGCGAGCATCAGCAGGAACAAGCAACCAAAGCAACGGAGCTTCTGCATGAAAAGGTGCGCGAAAAGCGCCTAAAAAACCTACACCCTATTTCACGTAAATATATTAATTTATATGTATTTATATTTGCACACCCTCTGGGTAATACCTGGCCCCGGCACACTATAGCTCCGGCAGGCCAGACCTGCGCACTACCGCTAATCCCGCACTTGGTCCACGCTGATGCCGCCGTTGGTGGTCACGGCGCGCACCGGGGCCCCGCCCTGTCCGAGGCTGGCCTCCACTTCCTTGTGGAACATGCCCGATTTGGTGACCGGCAACTCGGTGCGGATCCCGCCCATGTTGGTGCTGGTGAAGAGGCGGGCCGAATACGTGCGGGGCAGCTTCCAGTGGATACCGCCGTTGGTGGTGCTCACGTCCAGGCCTTTGCCGTCCCACTTGCTGCCCGTGAGGGTGATGTTGAGGCCGCCGTTGGTGGTTTCGCCCTTCACCTGGCCGCCCAGGTTGGCGAGGTTCACGCCGCCGTTGGTGGTTTCGAAGGTAATGGCCGACTGAAGGTTATCGAGGCTAATGCCGCCGTTCACGGTGTTGAGGGCCAGGGCGGTGGTGCGGGGCACAAAAATTTCGTAGCTCACGCTCCAGTTCTTGTCTTTGTCGGGGTCGGTGGCGCGCAGGGTGTTGCTGGCGGTGGCAATGGTAATGCGCTTGACGCGGTCCGTGGCCTCTTTTTCGATGGTGGCCCAGGCCTGCACCCGGGCGCGGATGCGGACGTTGGGCCCGTCCCAGCCGTGCACGGTGATGCCGCCGTTGGGGTCGGCGTTCACGCTCAGGGGCTGGCCGGCGGGGGCGCTCATGGTCAGGTCGCGGGTTTCGCAGAAATGGCCTAGCAACTTACCGTCCCGGCTGTGAGAGCTGGTTTCGCAGGTGGTTTTGAACTGGGGCTCGGGGGCCGTTTGGGCAGTGGCGGCGAAGGTGCCGCACACCAGGGCAAGTGCAGAAATCAGGTTTTTCATGAGGTTTGGGAAATGGAGGTTGGGGGACGGGATAAAGATGCTCGGCCGGGAATCACAGTTGCTTGCTGGGGGGCGAGTGAAGGGGATACCGGGGTTTCGCTTATTCGTTACGCGGTCTGACGTTTTTTTCTGCGAGGCTTCCCGAAGCGCTTCGTTTTTTCATTACCTCAATTGATAAGCAGAAATTATTTTCCTAAAAACAGATAATATTTATTGTTATTCGATAAAACTTGTATTCCTTTGTCTCACTCTATCACCAACCCCACATACCTCATGAACCGCTTCACCACTGGCATCATTACCGTATTGCGCTACCTCTTCCTAGTGGTGAGTGTGGCCGGTACACTGGCCCTGGCCTTCTACCTGTACCGGGCGTTTTTTATGCCGACGCAGCCCGGCGATATTATCACGCTCAACGTGCGGCAGCGCCCGGCGCTGGATTGGGAAGCCGAGCTGGGACAGCTGCAAACTGCCCGGCAGCAACTCACCGCCCACGACTCGGCGCAGCTAGTGCCGCGCTCCAGCTCCTTCGTGCTGGTGCAGCACGAGCCCAACGCCGTACGCCGCCTGGCGCTGCGCCTAATCAACCCCGAGCCGCAGTCGGTGCCCCGGGTAGTAGCCGCGCTGCTATTCTGCGTACTAGTGTACCGCATCTTGCGCGACCTGCGCCCGGGCCAGCCCTTTGCACCGGCCAATGTGCGGCGGCTGCGCTGGCTGGGCATCCTGCTCATCGGCTGCGATGTGTATTACTGGACGGCCCAATGGTGGCTGGGCCACTACCTGGCCACGGCCGGTTCCGCGCCATCGGGCCTGACGCCGGTCATGGATTTCGGCTCCTCGCTGGTGGCCAACTGGCTCATTGGCCTGCTGCTGCTCATCATTGCCACGGGCTACCAGCGCGGCGTGGAGTTGGCCGAAGACGCCGAATTCACGGTTTGAGCCGGCCTTTACTTTATTTATTAATTCTTGATAATCATGCCTATTATCGTTCGCCTCGATGTCATGCTGGCGCGGCGCAAGATGTCGCTCAGCGCGCTGGCTGCCGCCGTCGACATCACGCTTGCCAATCTCTCCATCCTCAAAAGCGACAAGGCCAAAGCCGTGCGCTTCTCCACGCTGGAGGCCATCTGCCAGGCGCTGGACTGCCAGCCTGGCGACCTGCTGGAGTACGTGCCCGGCGATGGCCCCATCGCGCACTCCGACGACGGGTAAGGCCGCGGCCTGGCCTTGGGTTTCGCGTTGGAAGCAATGTTCATTTCTGCATTAATGACAGTCTTTTTCCACTCTTTCTCTCTTACTCCTTTTTATGAAAAGCCCTTTTTTCTGCTCGTTTCTCGCGGCTTCGCTGCTGCTTCAAGTACCAACTACTCAGGCCCAGAAAGTCGATAAGCAGCTTGATGCGCTGGTTACGCAATACGCTAAGGCCGGCCAGTTCAACGGCACTGTGCTGGTGGCCGAGCACGGCAAAGTCGTGTTCACCAAAGGCTACGGCCTGGCCAACCGCGAGTGGAACCAGCCCAACGCGGCCGATACCAAGTTCCGGCTGGGCTCGCTCACCAAGCAGTTTACATCCATGCTGGTGATGCAGCTGGTGGAAAAAGGCCAGCTCAAGCTCGATGCCCCCATCACCACCTACCTGCCCGATTACCCCAAGGCCACCGGCGATAAAATCACGCTGCACCACCTGCTCACGCACACCTCGGGCATCCCGAGCTACACCTCCCAGGCCAGCTACGAAACCGCCAGCCTGCTGCCCACCACGCCAGCCGAGTTTGCGCGCACGTTTTCGGGCCAACCGCTCGATTTTGAGCCGGGCACCGCGTGGCGCTACAGCAATTCGGGCTATTTCCTGCTTGGAGCCATCATCGAAAAAGTAACCGGCAAGCCCTACGCGCAGGTGCTGCGCGACAACATTTTACAACCGCTGCACATGCAGGACACGGGCTACGACCTAGCCGAAACCATTCTGCCGCGCCGCGCTGCTGGCTATGACCGCACCCCCGAAGGGCTGTACAACACCACCTACGTCGACATGGCCGTCCCGTACGCCGCCGGGGCGCTCTACTCCACCGTGCTGGATTTGTATAAGTGGGACCAGGCCCTGTACACCAACCAGCTGATTTCCGAAGCCAGTAAAGCCCTGATGTTTAAACCGTATAAGAATGACTACGCTTACGCCTGGACGGCCACGAAAGCCGTAATCGGCGCGGACACGGTGGCGCTGCTGGGCCACAGCGGCCACGTCAATGGCTTCGGCACCTACCTGCTGCGCACGCCGAAAGACCACAACCTGGTGGTAGTACTTGATAACGAAGGTGGTCCGGCCGTGAAAGAAGTGAGCCTGGACCTGCTGCGCGTGCTCTACCACCGCCCCACCACCGGCCCCAAGCCAGTGCCCGTGGCCCCCAAAATTATTGCCGTAGATGCCGCCACGCTGGTCGCCTATGTGGGCAAGTACCAGCTGTCGCCCACGTTTTTCATCACCGTGAAGGCCGAAGGCAGCAAGCTCTCGGCTCAGGCCACCGGGCAGCCGGTGTTTGGGCTGGCGGCCACGGCTCCGGGGCGGTTTGCGGTGCAGGGCGTGCCGGCCGAGGTTGAGTTCGTGAAAAACGCCAGCGGCGCGGTCGAAAAGCTGATTTTGCACCAGGGCGGGCACGATTCGCCGGGGGCCAAAGTGGAGTAAAACATATCCCGCACGCAAAATCTGCGTAAAGATTTGCTCCACCAACCCATCCCCTGCCCTATGGATACCCTAGCCGCCGGCGTCACCCAGCTTCGCATTCAGCGCTTTGTCAATGTTTATTTCGTTGAAACCGGTACCCCCGGCGAGTGGGTGCTGATTGATACCGGCCTGCCCGGCAGCAAGAAAACCATCCTCGCCGCCGCCGATAAGCTGTTTTATCCCGGCTCCCACCCCGAGGCCATCATCCTCACCCACGGCCACCTCGACCACCTGGGCGCGGCCAAAGAGCTGGCTGACCACTGGAATGTGCCCATCATCGTGCACCCGCTGGAACTGCCCTACGTGACCGGCCAGGCCCTGTACCCGCCCCGCGACCCAACCGTGGCCGGCTCGCTGGCCTTCATGAGCCGCTTTTTCCCCACCCAGCTGCCCAACCTGACCGGCCGCGTGCAGGCCCTCGACGCCGACGACCCCAGCACGCCCTTCCTTATGAACTGGAAGTGGCTGCACGTGCCCGGTCATGCCCCCGGCCAGCTGGCCTTCTTCCGCGAAGCCGACCGCGTGCTAATTGGGGCCGATGCCTTTGCCACCTGCCACCACGACTCGGTACCGGCCGTGCTGCTGGGCAAGCCCGAAATCAGCCGGGCCGGCACACCGTTCAACTACAACTGGGAAGCTACCCGCAAATCGGTGCAAACCCTGGCCGCGCTGGAGCCCAAAGCCATTGGTTGCGGCCACGGCCCGGTTATCATCGGCCCGGAAGCGGCGGCTGGCCTGCACCAGCTGGCCGATAATTACCCCATTCCCGCCAACGGCCGCTATGTAAACGAGCCCGCCCGCACCGATGCCAGCGGCGTGGAGCACCTCCCGCCCGCCCCCAAAGACACCCTGCCAATCAAAGCCGCTATCATCGGCGTGAGCCTGCTGGCGGCCGGCGCGGCGTGGCTGCTCACCGGCGGCCGGCGCAAAATGAAGAAGTCGAAAGCCTACAAAAAGGCCTACAAAGCGGCCAAGAAATCCAGCAGCTATCAATCGCCGACTCCGCCCCCCCTTTATCGGGGTGGTGTTGGAAGCTAGCAGCTAATAGCTATTTCGATTGCCCCGCCACCCCCGTCAGATAGGCGGTGATGATGGTGGCGGCTAAGCGGGCGGTCTGGTTGTCGCGGTCGTAGAGCGGATTCAACTCTACGATTTCGAACAGCCGGACCGTTTCCTTTTGGCCCGCCAGAAACGCGGCTTCCACCGCCTGCCGAGGCGTGAAGCCGTCGGCGCTGGGTGCCGAAACGGCCGGGGCGAAGGCTTCGGCGCAGCCATCAATGTCGAAGCTCACGAAGGCGGGGCCGGCGGCGCGTTGCAGGGCGCGGCTGACGTACAGTTCCATGCCACTCTCCTGCACATGGGCCAGCGGCACGATGTGGGCCCGCTGTTGGTGCAGAAATTCGATATCTTCCCGGGTATTCAGGTTGGAATGCAGGCCAATTTCGGTGAACCGCTCGCCCGGCAAAAACCCCTCGCGCAACAGCCGTCCAAACGGCGTGCCGCTGCTGATTACGGGCTTGTCCTTCACGTCGGCGTGGGCATCGAAGTTGATGCCGCCCACCGGTTGCTCGTCATTCGCATCCCACAGGCCGCGCACAGTAGAGTAGGTGCCATCGTGCGAGCCGCCCAATACCACTACGCGTGGGTACTGGCGCAGCAGCTGGCCCAGCCGCTCCCGGATGTGGGCGTGGTTTTGGGCGTGGTCGGGGTGGCGCAGGGCGAGGTTGCCGGCATCGGCAATGCGCAGATTGCCAAGACTTATGTCGTGCTCCAGGTTGTAGGTTTTGTGGTAGCGGCGCAGTTCGCGGCGGATGGCGGCGGGGGCACCGGCCGCGCCGGCCCGGCCGCCTTCCAGCACGGTGCCGAAATCAATGGGCAGGCCCACGAGGCACACGTCGGCTTCGGGCAATTCGGCGGCGGGGCGGATGAGGTCGCGGAGAAAAGTAGGCATGGCAGTAGTGCATTCTATGCTATTATTGGGCCGTAGCTGGTCGCAGCCACCCGTCTTTCGCGACGGCGGGCATTGGCCTCGGCCCGCCACAAAGGTGGTACGGTTTTACCTTGTGCCCCGCCGCTGTTGCTTCATCATTGCCCTTCCCTGGTTATGCGCCTTCGTTGCTATTCTACTTTTATACTGCTGGCAGGCTTTCCGCTGGTTGCGGCCCACGCCCAAACCGCCCCGTCGCCACCGTCATTTTTCGATACCTACCGCTATACGGCCTACACCGTATACGACACCACCAGCCTCGACCCGCCAACCCAGGTGAGCGGCGTGGGCGGCACGCTTATGTTGCGCCCGGCCGGCACCTACGAAAAACGCTTCACCATCCCCGGCAATAACGGCCCGATGCTGTTCAAACAGGATGGCACGTTTGCCCTGGCCGGCGACAGCATCCGCTTCGCCTTCCGCGACCAGAAGGGGGCCGATGTGCAGCGTGGCACCTTCCGCTTCGACCCCGCCACCCGGCACCTCACCATCACCATCCTCGGCTACCCGGCCGGCAACCGGGGGGTGTACGAGCTGGTGGCCGCCGAGCCAACGCCCCCCGCTACTGTCCCACCCGCCAAAACCGGCAAAAAGCGCCGTCGCTAGCCTCGTTGGCAGCAACGCATTTGGCTCCCCCCGCGCCTTCTGGCTAACTTGCGGCCCGTTTCACCGAAACCCACTTCGCTGAAGCCCGCGCAGCCCCGGCTGCGCGCCTCCAACCCTCTTTCACTCAGTTACTCAGTCACAGCAAATGGGACGCGCATTCGAATTTCGCAAAGGCCGCAAAATGAAGCGGTGGGATAAAATGTCGAAAGACTTCACCCGCATCGGCAAGGAAATCGTGATGGCCGTGAAGGAAAACGGCCCCAACCCCGACACCAACGCCCGCCTGCGCGCCGCCATGCAAAACGCTAAAGGCGTGAACATGCCCAAGGACCGGGTGGAAGCCGCCATCAAACGCGCCAGCAGCAAGGAAGAAAAGGACTACGCCGAAGTGGTGTACGAAGGCTACCTACCCCACGGCGTGGCCGTCGTCATCGAAACCGCTACCGACAACCCCACCCGCACCGTTTCCAACGTGCGCCTCATCTTCAACCGCAACGAGGGCACGCTCGGCACCGCCGGCAGCAGCGACTACACCTTCACCCGCAAAGGCGTGTTCAAGCTGGCCGCCGCCGGCCTCGACCGAGACGAGCTGGAGCTGGAACTGATTGATTTCGGAGCCGAAGACGTGTACGAAACCGCCGAAGAAGACGAGCACGGCGCCGAGCACAAGTTCATCGTGGTCGAAACCGCTTTCACTGACTTTGGCCAGATGCAGAAGGCCCTCGAAGCCCAGGGTCGCCACGTGGTAAGCGTGAACCTGCAGCGCGTGCCCAACACCACCGTCGCCCTCACCGACGAGCAGTTGGATGAAATCATGACCATCATCGAGAAATTCGAAGACGACGAGGACGTACAGGCCGTGTACCATACGGTGGGCTAGGACTGCATTAAACTGTCATGCTGAACGCAGTGAAGCATCTGAGCAAACGGTAATTAACCGCCACCGCTCAGATGCTTCACTGCGTTCAGCATGACAGGACCTCCGTTCATCACCCCGATTCCCCCTACTCCATGCCGCCCACCACCCGCCCCCTCGCCTACCGCCCCGGGCTGGATGCCGTGCGCGCCGTGGCCATCCTGCTGGTCGTCGTCGGCCACTGGACGCTACCATCCTTCCCCATGAGCCTCATGGGCAGCATGACGTTTTTTGTGCTGAGCGGCTATTTCATCTCAGGCATCGTCTGGAAGCAGGAGGTGTACGTGGGCGCGCCCGGACGCTGGGGCCGGCGGCTGGGCGTGTTCTACCTGCGCCGGCTAGTGCGGACGCTCCCGCCCTACTATGTATCATTGGCGCTGGGGTTTGCGCTGCCACTTGTGACGCTGCACCAGTACCCCGCTTGGTTCCTGGTGCCGGTTTCCAACCTGTTGTTCTACCGCTTACAGCACTGGGGCGAAGGCGTGGGCCACTACTGGACTATGGCCGTCGATGAGCAGTTTTACCTGCTGTGGCCGGTGCTTCTGGCCGTGGTGCCCAAGCGGGTGCGCTGGCTGACGCTGGTGGCCGCCGCCGGCCTGCTTTTCCGTATCATCTGGAGCACCTGGGTGCGGCCCGACCTGGCTTTTGCCCTGCTCCCCGGCTGCCTCGATTTGTTCGCCGCCGGGGCCATCCTGCGCCACGCCGAGCAGTTGCCGATGGTACGGCGACTGGCTCGCATCCAGTGGGTAGTGCTGGCTTGGCTGGCCTGGGCCGCGCTTTGGGCCGCGCTCTATATCACCAAATCGCACTACGCCTGGCAGCTCATTTACGCCACCGCCGGCTGTGTCCCTGCCGTCCTCACCCTCAACTGGGCCTTGCACCAGGCCACCCGCCCCGCCGCCGAAAACGGCCTGCTCACTGCCCTGCGCTGGGTGGGCCAGCGCAGCTACGGCTGCTACCTCTACCACCTGCTGCTGCCCGTGTTCTACCAGCGGGCCGTGTTCCGGCTGTTTCCCGTTACCAATATGCATGGTGCTTCGCTGCGAGCCTTTTGGATGAGCCCGGCAATGATGGTGGTGCTGCTGCTGCCGGTGTTGTTGGTAATGGCCGCCGCTTCCTGGTATTGGCTCGAAGCCCCGCTCAACCGCTGGAAAGAAAGGCTGGTGTATTCCTAAAAATACTGTTGACGCCCCTTTTCCGCAATCCTGTGCCGGCTTCAAATTCGACTCCCGCTCAGGTTCTGCCAAAACCACCCGGCAAAACCTCCTACATTTGGCCCGCTAATCCCTTTGCCGCGCCTAAAACCAGCCCCGACAATCATGCTCAACTACCTCATCAATTCCTTCAAACGGAAAATGGCCCGCCGCATCACCCAAAAGCACCCCATGGTGCTCGATACGTTCGCCATCCCCGGCATCGGCAACGGGCAGGTGCAGTTTGCCAACTGGGAAAATCCGCTGGTTGAAAAAAAGGTATTCACTAAGGAGACGGTAGACTTTTTCAGGAAATTTCTCCACCCCGGCGATTTTGCCATCGATATTGGGGCCAACATCGGCCACACCACCGTCCAAATGGCCTTGGCCACCGGCCCCACCGGCCTCACCCTCGGCTTCGACCCCAACCCCTACGTCTTCGAAATCCTCCAACGCAACGCCGCGCTCAACCCCGAGCTGGTGCGTATCGGAGCCCACAACCTCGCCATCTCCGAGCAGGACGACGAGTTCTACTACAATTCCTCCGAAGCATCCTTCAACAACGGCGGCATCTCCAAAACGCCAAATAACAAACACGGCAAATACTCCCTCAGCACGAAAATACAGGGCGTGAATCTGGAGTCTTTTCTGGAAAAAGAATACCCCGATTTCCTTAAAAAACTCACGCTAATTAAAATCGATACCGAAGGCTACGACAAGGAAATTATCCGCTCCATTTCCAGCCTCATCACCAAATACAAGCCGGTAATTATTTCCGAATGCTTCGGCAAAAATTCCGACGAGGAGAAATTTGAGCAGTTCAACTTACTGGAATCCTTGGGCTATTCGCTATTCTATTTCACCGACTTCGTTGCCACCACGGAAATCATTCCCATCAAGCACAAAGAAGACATGCTGAAATACAAGCACTTCGATTTCTACGCGACGCCCAATAGCTAAAAGCTTCTCTCGGCTCCTGAGTAGCTCATTTTGCCAATGACATTGTATCGGCTCCTAAAAATCAGCCTTGCTGTGCTTTTGTTATGGTTTGCCGACCACACCACTTATGCGGTTATCGATGGCTTAATTGACGAAGGAAAATTCGCTGATATAGCGGTTATACTGGGCAATAAGGTCAATCAAGATGGAACGCTGTCATCCAGATTAGAGAGGAGATTGGAATGCGGCCTACAGCTTTACCTTGGTGGACGTACTAAAAAACTACTCGTCAGCGGCGGGCTGGGAAAAGAAGGCTTTTTAGAGGGAAACAAGATGAAGGATTTCCTGGTCCGGCGCGGCGTACCCGACACCGTGATAATCGTTGATAATCACGGTGATAATACGCTTGCTACCGTAAAGAATACCCTTAGAATAAGAGACAGCTTAGATTACACAAGCTTGCTGGTCGTCTCCCAGTATTTTCATGTCACAAGGACCAAAATGCTGTTTCGCAAGCACCATTTCACCGCAATTAGTAGTGTGAGCCCACGGTACTTTGAAGCAAGAGATGCCTATGCGCTGCTGCGTGAATTTGTTGCTTACTACACAGAATAAATAGAGAAGGCTGCCGCTGAAATTTCAGCGGCAGCC
>JAQBNT010000144.1 GCA_028288445.1 Hymenobacter sp.
GCTGCAAGTGAATGACTACCCGCTCGGGGGCAACGGCGGCTATTTGCCTCTCGCATTTCCATTTAGACTGCGGCGTTAATCCCTGAATTGTGCTGCCGTCGGTGATGATATCGCCATGCTCGTACACGTAGTAGGCATAGTTCCACAGGGCCTGCCCAACGGCACCCTCGTCCAGATTTGCAAAGCGAATTTGAAAATCTGGTAATCCCAGCAAGTGCAGCCCAACGGTGTCCATCAGGATTTCGCCGACCGAACCGTTACTGATATTGAACAGCCGCACGTTTACTAGCCCATGCAATGTGCGTTGGTCAGTGCTAGTCCATGAATCAACTAAATCATCGGGTTCAATTAGCTTTTGAGCTGCTACCGAGTATACCACCTGCGGGCTAACCACGCGGGTTACGGCTACCAGAAAGTCCATGAATAGTGCGAGCCGCACCTTATAATCTAACGTCCGGGACATGAAATCCGAAACCAGAAACTCGTACCGGCAAGCGGCTGCCGTCTCGTCTGCTTCTGCCCAGTGCCAGTTCTGTTGGAATGCTTCGGGGGCAATTTCTGCCTTTTCATCGCCCGCATTTGGCAGGAAAATCGTGCATTGGGCCGCAATGCTCCCATCCTCAAATTGCACTTCAACATCGGGGAAGAAGTAGAGCAGCGCACTTCCACTGTCGGGGCTGTGAACTTCGGGATGGGTTGTTTCCAGTTCGTTTTTGATGCGCTCCTTATCAACAGCTGGCTTATCTGCGAAAAGGAGCTTGACCGTCAGCATCTGGGGGTAATTTCTGAGCGGTTCTTCTGGAATAACATCTGCCTTTTTCTTTTTACCGAAATCAAAAAATCCCATTGCTCAAGAATTGGTTTGGTTAGCTGCAACTGCCGCTCAAGTTACAATTGGTAATTATTTAGCTGCGATAAGTCCCTCCGCCACCTTCCTATCATTCCCCAGGCGCGGCACCTTGTTCTGACCGCCCAGCCGGCCCAGGCTTTTCATGTAGCGCTGGAAGGCCCCGGCGGGCAGCGGCGTGAGCTGCAATGGCACGAGGATGTTGCCCCGGCGCAGGTCGTCGTAGTAGGTATTGCGGCGGCGCAGGGCGGTGTCGAGGGCGGCGGCGAAGGCGGCGGGGTCGTGTGGGGGGCGCCCGAATTCCACCAGCCACTCGTGGCGCGAGGGCGTGGCGGGGTCGTCGCTCACGAGCGGGGCCACGGTGAATTCGGTGACTTCGACCTCGGGGGTCTGGGCCATGACTTCGCGCAGGGCCTGCTCCACCTCCTCCCCTATCACGTGCTCGCCGAAGGCCGAGAGGAAGTGCTTGATGCGGCCCGTGACCACCACGCGGTGCGGACGCAGGCTCACGAAGCGCACCGTGTCGCCGATGCTGTAGGCCCACAGGCCGGCGTTGGAGGTGAGGACCACGGCGTAGTTGCGGTCCAGCTCCACGTCGGCGATGGTGAGGCGGGGCGCGTCGGGCTCGAAGAACCGCTCGGCGGGGACGAATTCATAGAAGATGCCGCTGTTTAGCAGCAGCAGCAGGCCCGGGTTGCCGGGCTCGTCCTGGAAGGCGAGGAAGCCTTCGGAGGCCGGGAATAGCTCGATGCTGTCCACGGGCCGGCCGATGCTTTCGAAGAGCTTGGCGCGGTACGGCTCGAAGTTGACGCCGCCGTAGACGAAGAGGTTGAAATCGGGAAACAGGTCCTTGATGGGCCGGCCGGTGCGGGCCGTGAGGCGGTCGAAGTACATCTGCACCCAGGGCGGAATGCCGGATATCAGGGTCATTTTCTGGCCCAGCGTCTCGTCCACGATGCGCTCCAGCTTGGTTTCCCAGTCTTCGATGACGTTGGTGGCGTAGCTGGGCAGCTGGTTGCGGCGCAGGTAGGCGGGGACGTGGTGATTGGCAATGCCCGAAAGCCGGCCGGTACGGATGCCGTGGTGCAGCTCCAGCTCCGGCGAGCCGGACAGGAATATCAGCTTGCCATCGAGAAACCGACTGCGGCCGGTGCGGTAGATGTAGTATAAAAGCGCATCCCGGGCCCCTTCGATGTGGTTGGGAATGCTGTCCTTCGTAATCGGAATGTACTTGGTGCCGGAGGTGGTGCCGCTGGTTTTGGCCAGGTATAGCGGGTGGCCGGGCCAGAGCACGTCGGCCTCACCGGCCTGGGTGCGGTCGAACCAGGGCTTGAGGGCCTCGTAGTCGCGCACGGGCACCTGCCGGGCCAAATCGGCCGGCGTGCGAACGCCGCCCAGGTCGTGGGTCCGGCCGAAGGCGGTGCCGGCGGCCGTAGCCGTGAGCTTAGCCAGCAGCTCGCGCTGGGTGGTTTCGGGGCGGTGCTGCCAGCGGGCGTAGCGGCGGGCGATGTAGCGGGCCAGGGGCTGGCTCAGGGTGGCTTTCAATCCCATAAATCCGAAGTAAAAGGCCGTTGGAGGGGCTGCGAAGGTACGTTGGCCGAGTTCGCCCGGGGCGGCGGGGGCAACCTGCGTAGCTTGCCGCCGTTAGGCTTCAGGGCCGGCCGTTACGACGGCAAGCTAAAGCGTAATTCACCACTTCACCATTTCCCAACTCACCACATCATGGCAGACCACGCAGGCAAAGCCGTCTGGAACGGCGACATCAAAGGCAGCGGCACCCTCACCACCGACAGCGGCCTCCTCAACGCGCCCTACTCGGTGGGCAGCCGCTTCGAAGGCAAGCCCGGCACCAACCCCGAAGAGCTCATCGGCGCGGCCCACGCCGGCTGCTACACCATGTACCTGACCAGTGTGCTCACCAAGCACGGCCACTCGGTGCAGAGCATCACCACGACCAGCACCGTGACGATGAACCCCAACAACGGCCAGCCCGTCATCGAGCACATCCACCTCAGCACCGAGGGCCACGTCACGGGCGGCAACATCACCGCCGACGACTTCCAGAAGCACGCCGAAGATGCCAAAGCCAACTGCCCGGTGTCGAAAGTGCTGAGTGCCGTGCCCAAAATGACGCTGGAGGCGAAGTTCGTGGGCTAGGTTTTGCAGCTTAGCTGAATAGTGGAGAACGTGATGCTGAGCGCAGCCGAAGCATCTCTACCGCAATGGTAATCCAATCGAAAGGATTAGTTGCGCGGTAGAGATGCTTCGGCTGCGCTCAGCATGACGTTCTTTCTGGTTTTAGCCCTACACTAAAATCTTCGCCCTAAATTTGCCCTTATGCCCACTGGTACCACCCGCATCCGCCTCCGCCCCGCCAACACTTCCCGCGTCCCGTTCTGGGGCCAGCTCGCCATCGGCCTGTTCTGGCTGGCCTACGTGGCCTTTGGGCTGCTGAGCAACACCGGCGCGCAGGACTACCACTTCCTGCACTGGGTGTTCCTGGTCTTCACGTTCGTGTACCTCGGCTACGTGCTGGTGAACAACGCGCCCATCTTCGGCACTCAGAGCTACCTCGAATTCACCCCCGGCTACATCGTGCACAAAAACGGCCTGTTCCGCCCCAAACAGGTGTTTGCCGCCGAAAATATCTCCGCCTTAGAATTGAAGCCCGCAGTATTGCGTGTGCGCCAGAAAGACGGCGAAATCTACGCCCTCAACCTGCGCGAAGTGAAAGGCAAAATGCGCAAAACCCGCTTTCGTGAGCAGGTACGAGCCTTTGCCGCCAAGCACAGCCTGCCCTTGCAGGAAGTAAGCCCGACGGCAGCGGCCTAAACTATATTCTTCAGCAACGCAAAGGGGCTCCAGATACTAATCTGGAGCCCCTTTGCTCTTCATGCTGGTTGGACCGAGAAGCTTACTTCTTGGCGAACTTCTTCCGCAGCTCGTCCACCTGGTCGCGGAATTTCTTGTCCGAATCCACCAAATCCGACACGGTTTGCACCGAGTGCATCACGGTGGTATGGTCGCGGCCACCGAAGTGGAAACCAATAGTTTTCAGCGTGTGGGCGGTGTGGTGTTTGGCGAAATACATGGCGACCTGTCGGGCCGTCACCACTTCCTTTTTGCGGGTTTTGTCCTTCAGCAAATCGACGGAGATGCTGAAATACGCGGCCACGGTCTTCTGGATGAAGTCGAGGTTCACCTCGGCCTCCACTTCCTCGATGATGTGGCGCAGGGCCTGCTTCACCATTTCCAGGTCGATGTCGCGGCGGCTCAGGCTGCTTTGCGCCACCAGCGAAGCAATGACGCCTTCCAGCTCACGCACGTTGGTGTGCACCGAATTGGCCAGATAGTCCACCACATGGTCCGGCGGAATGTCGATGCCGTCCTGCTCCATCTTGTTGCGGATGATGGCAACGCGCGTCTCAAAATCCGGGCTTTGCACGTCAGCCGTCAGGCCCCACTTGAAACGATTCAGCAGACGGTCTTCCAGGCCCAGCAGGTCCTTGGGGGGCCGGTCGGAGGTCATCACAATCTGCTTACCCGACTGGTGCAGGTGGTTGAAGATGTGAAAGAACATCTCCTGCGTCTTGCCCTTATTGGCCAGAAACTGCACATCGTCCAGAATCAGGGCATCGACCTGCAGGTAGAAGTTCGCGAAGTCCTGCACCTGCGCACGCTGCACACTGTCGATGAACTGGTTGGTGAATTTCTCGGCCGACACGTAGAGCACGAACCGCTCGGGCGCGGTGGCCTTGATGTGGTTGCCGATGGCCTGCACCAGGTGGGTTTTGCCCAGGCCCACGCCGCCGTACACCATCAGCGGGTTGAAGCTGGTGGTGCCGGGCTTGTTGGCCACGGCGAGGCCGGCTGAGCGGGCCAAGCGGTTGCAGTCGCCCTCGATGTAGTTATCAAAGGTGTAGGAGCCGTTGAGCTGCGACGGAACGAGGTTGCCGTCCATCGGCCGGGCCTGGTCGAAGGGGTTGCGGGGCGGAGCCATGGTGTCGGCCCCGCCGCCGTTGGCGAAGTTGTTGCCGCGCGGCGTGGTGCGCACCGCGCCGGAGTTCACGTAGCGGGCCGAGGCGGCGCGGGCGCTGCCGGCCAGGGGGTTGCCGGCCGCCGTGCCGGGCATGGGCTGGGGCGCGTCGCGCGGGTCGGGGGCGGCCTGCTTGCGGGTGGGGGGCAGGTGCAGGGCGCGGGGCGGCGTCTGCTCGTTGCCCTGGTCCACGACTACGCTGTATTCGAGGCGGCCTTCGGAGCCCAGCTGCTGGTAGAGGGCGCGGCGCAGCTCGTCCACGTAGTGCTCCTCCAGCCAGTCGTAGAAATAGGCGCTCGGCACTTGGATGGTGAGCACGTTCCCTTTCAGCTCGACCGGTACAATGGGCTGGAACCAGGTTCTAAAGCTCTGCTCCCCGATTTCCGCCGAGATGCTGCGCAAGCAGCCAGCCCAAACCGTGCGAAAATCCTTGAGCATTTGAACGATTGAAAGGAAACCGGCAACAAACCGGGAGCAAAAAGAGGACCGAAAAGAGCCGCCCGGAGCTGGCGTTATTTTTTAGAGGGGGACAAAATTGTGGAAAACTTCGCACTTAAAAAAGCCGATATGGGCTTGTTTATGTCGTGCTTTTAGCAGGCCGCCCGAACCGGCAGCACAGCAGCGCTTGCTAACCCGGCGCGCTTACTTTTTGTTGAAAATTCATAATCCAACCGGCCCAGGTTGATGCCCGACCAGCCCACTTGGTTGATGAGGGTGGAGTGGCCGTCGGGGCTGGCAATGGGCTCGGGCGCATCCATGAACGTGTGGGTGTGCCCGCCCAGTATGAGGTCGATGCCGGAAACCTGGGCAGCCAGCTTGCGGTCGTCGAGCTTGGCCTCAGTGTACTTATAGCCGAGGTGCGAGAGGCAGATGACGAGGTCGCATTTTTCGGGGCCGCGTAGCTGGGCCACCATTTCCTTGGCCTTGGCCACGGGGTCGAGATAGACGGTAGCACCGAAGTTTTTGTCGGCTACCAGCCCGCTCAGCTCGATGCCAATACCGAACACGCCCACGCGGATGCCCTGCTTGTCGAATACCTTGTAGGGCGCGAAACGGCCGGCCAGCGGGGTTTTCGAGAAGTCGTAGTTGGCGATGAGGAAGGGGAA
>JAQBNT010000148.1 GCA_028288445.1 Hymenobacter sp.
AGTACGCTTTCCAATACGCCCACGCGCCCCTTTTTGTGGACCGCCGCGAGGCCATTGACGCCGCTGCCAAGGACCAGACCATTGCCGCCAACCGCGCCACGCTGCTGGCCGGCCTCAACGACAAGTTCTACAACAACCGCCTGGCCGCCGTGGAGGCGCTGAAGCTGGATAACAAGGACGTGGCCAAAGTAGCCGCGCCCGCCCTGCGCAAGCTGGCCGCCACCGAAAAGGAGCCTTGGGTGCAGGCCTCGCTGCTCGGCGCGCTGGCCAAGCTGAAGGATAAGAAGGACGAGAAATATTTCACCAAGCAGTTCAGCAGCCAGTCGTACAACGTGCAGGGCGCAGCCCTACGCGCCCTGGCCGCCGTGCAGCCGGCCCAGGCCCTGAGCCGCGCCAAAGCGCTGGAGAATGACAGCCAAAGCGCCCTCACGGAAGCGGTGGTGGCCACCTATGCCAAAGCCGGCGGCCTCACCGAATGGGCTTTTGTGCGCGATAAATTCGACGCGGCCCGCCCCCAGGGCAAGTTCAACCTGGCCGAACCCATGGCCGGCATGATGGGCCGCCTCGACGACCCAACGGCCTTTGCCGAAGGCGTAACCCGCCTGCGCGACCTCGGCATGAAGTACAAGGCTTACGGGGCCGACCGCATGGTGCTGGGCCTGCTCCAGACCGCCAACAAGGCCCAGGCCGGCCGCGGCCACGCCGCCGAAGCCCAGACGGCCGTCGACAAAGCCACCCAGGAGCTACAAGCCGCCAAGTAACCCGGCCCGCTTACCCGAACAGCAAAAAAGGCCTGCCGCAATGCGCGGCAGGCCTTTTTTGTGGGTGTTGGCAGGTATTCGGGGAAAACGAAAGGTTCGGATGCGCCTATTTCTTCTCGACTGCGCCTTTCTTTTCGGCCACTAATTCCTTGGCCGGGTCGTGCTTGGGGCCTTCGTAGGAGCTGGCATCCTTATCGGGGGCTTTGGTCACGGCTTCGGTGGCGTAGATATGCTCCATATCCGCCATCATGTCGTCGCCGTGTACGTCGAGGTCTTTGAGCACGCCGTCGGCGATGTCGTACACGAGGCCGTGCAGGCGGGGCGGGTTATCGCCGCGCATGGCATTCTGGATGATGTTGGTTTTGGCCAGGTTACGCACCTGCTCCATCACGTTCAGCTCCACCAAGCGGCGGGCCCGCTGGCCATCGTCCTTGATGCGCAGATACTCGGCTTCGTGCAGCCGAATTACGTCGCGGATGTTTACCAGCCAGTTGTCAATCAGGCCGTACTGCTTGTTGGCTGCCGCCGCGGCCACGCCGCCGCAGCCGTAGTGGCCCACCACCAGAATGTCCTGCACGCCCAGCACTTCCACGGCGTATTGCAGCACGCTCAGCAGGTTCATGTCGGAATGCACCACCAGGTTGGCAATGTTGCGGTGCACAAACATTTCGCCCGGGCCGGTACCGGTGATGCCCGAGGCCGGCACCCGCGAATCGGAGCAGCCGATGAACAGGTATTTCGGCTTCTGACCATTGGCCAGGTTTTTAAAGAATTGGGGGTCTTCGGCGTTTTTAGTCGCCACCCACTGCTTATTGTTTTCGAGGATTTTGCTGATACCAGCCATAATAAAAGGAGAAATTGTACCGCCAAGCTCCTGCCAAAACAGCTGCCCGGCGTATGGTGCCCCACAACCCGGCCGGGCTGCATCGCGGTGAGGTGCTGCCCAAGGTAGCACCAATCAAGGGTTGAAAATTAGTTACTAACGCGTTCTACGGCGGGAGCGTCGGCACCGTTCAGGCGCTGCGGCGGCGGTAATCGTACTGTCCGCCATTGGCCGAGCGGCGGGTGATGAGCGGCCGCGTGCCGCGCGAAACCGTGAGCGTAGGCGCGGCGGCCGCCACCAAGTGCGTTTCGCCGATGCAGCCCCCGGCACCAGGGGCCGGAGTATCAGCGGGCGGCGGCTGGAGCGGGCCGGTTGTTTGGTGGGTCATGTTTAAGGAAATGAAAGTGCGTTGGGCAGAGCGTCTGCTGCGCTCTGCATGATGGTCTGGCGAACGACATGCTAAGTAGCCCCTAATGCGCCCCGAGCGCCACCTGACGGATGCCCCGCAATTCCAACTCGATGCCTCGGGCCGGCGCGGCCTGCCGGAAGGCTTCAATGGCTTCGAGCACGTCGTGGTCGATAACATCGGAGCGGGTGCCGTCGAGGATGACGCGGCTATCGGCGGGCAGTTGTTCCAGCGTGGTCACGATGCTGGCTTTGTTGAGGAAGGAAACGTGCTCGGGCAGGCGCAGGTGTAGCGGGGCATTGGGGCTTTCAGCGTTGTCTTCGGAGTCGTCGCGGCGCAGGTAGGAGCCGGCCTTGGCGTTGTCGCGCAGGATGAAAAAGAAGCCCAGCACCAGCCCGATGCTCACACCCTTCAGCAAATCGGTGAAGAGCACGGCCACGATGGTGATGATGAAGGGGATGAACTGCTCGCGGCCCAGCTGCCACTGCTTGCGGTAGAGCGCCGGCGTGGTCAGCTTGAAGCCCACCAGCAGCAGCACGGCCGCCAGTGCCGAGAGCGGAATCAGGTTCAGCACCGAACCCAGAAACAACAGGCTCATTAACAGCAGCAAGCCGTGGATAAAAGCCGACATTTTGCTTTGGGCACCGGCCGCGATGTTGGCCGACGAGCGCACTATAACCGCCGTGAGCGGCAGGCCGCCCAGCAGGCCGCTCACCAGGTTGCCCGCGCCCTGCGCCAGCAGCTCACGGTTGGTGGGCGTGTGGCGCTTCTGCGGGTCGAGGTTATCCACGGCCTCCACACTAAGCAGCGTTTCGAGCGAGGCAACTATGGCAATGGTGAAGGCCACGCCGTAGGTGGCTGGGTTGCGCAGGGCGTTGAAATCGGGGAAGGTCATCTCGCCGGCCAGCTGGCCCAGCGACGACAGCACCGGCAGCTTCACGAGGTGTTCGGGGCGTACCTGCATATCAGGAGCAACAGCTTTCAGCAATTGGTTGATGCCCACGGCGGCCAGCACGGCCACCAGCGCGCCCGGCACCAGCCGCGACCAGGACTGCCGCTTCACGGGGGCCGTATTCCAGAGCAGCAGGATGACCAGCGATACCATACCCACCAGCACCGAGCCGGGGCTCAGTCCTTTCATAGCCGCGCCAATAGCCGAGAAGGTGTTCAGGCCATCAACCTGCAGGAACTTCATATCCTCAAAATAGTCGGCGTCGGCCCCAAAAAAGTGCGGCAGCTGCTTCAAAATCAATATAATACCAATAGCCGCCAACATCCCACGAATCACGGCCGCCGGGAAGTACAGGGCAATGATGCCCGCCCGCGCCAGTCCCAGCACAATCTGAATAGCACCCGCTACCACCGTGGCCGCCAGCACTGCCGGCCATGAGCCCAGCGACGAAATCGCCGACAGCATCACGACCGTGAGGCCGGCCGCCGGCCCACTCACGCTCACCGCCGAGCCGCTGAGCACGCTCACCAACACGCCGCCCACGATGCCGGCAATCACGCCCGCCAGCAGCGGCGCACCCGAGGCCAGCGAAATGCCCAGACACAGCGGCAGCGCCACCAGAAACACCACCAGTCCCGCCGGCGCATCCTGCCCGATGGTGCTGAACAGCGACGCCTTTGGCCGGGAGTGAAGCGGGGCGGCGGGCGGCGCGATGGGAGTGCCGGTTTGGGCCGGCGAAGAAATTACCTGGGTCATAGCCTTGTGAGTGCAGCCAAAGCCGAAAATCTGGCTTTGGGGGAATTCTGAATACAAGGTTACCGAGGCGCTATTAAGGTCGAATTAAAGGGAAATTAAAAGGGAATTAAAACCGGGGGAGCCGTCTAAAAACGACTAAAGAAGGCGGTCATGCAGAGCGTAGCGAAGCATGACCGGCCCGTCCAACATTTCCTACTCAGACAGAAACCGGCCATTCCAGCCACACCTGCGTACCCTGGCCAGGCTCACTTTCCACGCGCACCGTGCCGCCGTGCAGCGCCATGATGCGCGCCGCCAGCGGCAACCCAATGCCGTGCCCCGGCACCGCCCGCGCCGACGCGGCCCGGAAAAACGGCACGAACACCTGCTGCAAATCGGCGGCGGAGAGGCCCGGCCCTTCGTCGCTCACCAGCAGCGAGAGGTGCTTGCGGCGGCGGGCCAGCGTGGCCGTCACGGTGCCGCCGGTTTGCTTCGAGAACTTGCAGGCGTTGTCCAGCACGTTGAGGATGGCCGAGAGCAGCAGCGCCTCGTTGCCGCGCACAATGAACGAGTCGGCCTCGCCAAAATCGAGGTCGACGCGGCAGGTGGGGTGGCGGCGCAGCAGTTGCTCGTGGGCTTGCAGCAGCAGGTCGTCGAGGCTGACGGCGGCCATGGGCACCTGCGAGGGGTCATCGGAAGCGCGGGCAATTTGCAGCAGGCCGTTGGTGAGGCTGTTGAGCTGCCGGGCCGAATCGAGGGTGCTTTGCAGCACGCGGCGGTACTCGGCGGGCGGGCGCTCGGCTTGCAGCAGCGACACTTCCAACTCGCCGATGAGGGCCGTGAGCGGCGTGCGCAGCTCGTGCGAGGCGTCGCGCACGAAGGTGCGCTGGCCTACGAAGGCGGCTTCGAGCCGGTCGAGCAGGCGGTTGAAGCGCTGGGTGAGCAGGCCGATTTCGTCGGTGGTTTCGCCGGTGCGGGTCAGGCGCTGGCTCAGGTCGGTAGCGGTGATGCCATCGACTTCGCGCACCATCCGGCGCAGCGGGCGCAGCGCCCGCCCGGCAAAAAACCAGCTGCCCGCGCCCGCCGCCGCCACCGCCGCCAGAAACCCCAGCGCCAGCAGCCGCCGCAACTCGTTTAGCTGCTGGCGGCTGTCCTCATCCACCGACGAAGCCACTACCACCAGCGGCCCCAGTCGCGCATCGCGGTAGAGCAGGCCCACAGTTTCATGGTAGTTGGTTTCGGACTCCAGCACGGCCTGGCCGGCGCGGCGCACTTCGGCCAGCCACGCGGGCGGCGCTGGCCGGGCCGCCCCCTGCCCTTCCCGAAAGACCAGTTGGTTTTTCGCATTATACACCCGCCCTTGCTCATCGGGCAGCGTGCGGTAGAGCTGGCGCAGGTAGCGGCGATAGGAGGCTTCTTCGCCGGCGTCGTCGCGGCCTTCCTGCCCGGCCACGTAGGCGTGCCCCACCACCAGCGTGCGTTTAAACAAGCTCTGGGTAAATTCGTTGCGCCGCGATTGCTGCGTGGCGAAATAGATAACCAGCGTAAACAATAGCAGCGTCACGGCCAGAATGGAGCCGAACTGGAGCGCAAGACGGAGGCGAATGGACATTGTTCAGGAGCTAGCGGGGTAAGCATCTGTCATTGCAAGCGAAGCGCGGCAATGATATACTGCTCCCTACCCCTCGTTCTTCATCACGTACCCCATGCCCACCAGCGTGTGAATCAGCTTGGGCTCAAAGCCCTTATCCACCTTCTTCCGCAGGAAATTGATGTACACGTCAATCACATTTGAGCCCGTATCAAAGCTCAAATCCCAGACGTGCTCCAATAAATCTGCCCGCGAAACCACACGGTTCTGATTACGCAACAGATACTCTAGCAGGGCAAACTCGCGGGCGGTGAGCTGAATGGCCTGGCCGGCACGCTCCACGCGCTTGGCGCTGGGGTCGAGCGTAAGGTCGGCGAGGTGGAGAACGGCTTTGGGGGCGGGCGCTTCGGTGCGGCGGCGCACGAGGGCACGCAGGCGGGCCAGCAGCTCATCGAAGGCGAAGGGCTTGACGAGATAGTCATCAGCACCGGCGTCAAGGCCGCGGATTTTATCGTCGGTTTCGCCCAGCGCGGTGAGCATGAGGATGGGCACGCCGGGGTCGTGGGCGCGCACCTGCCGGCACACTTCCAGGCCGCTGAGGCCGGGCAGCATCTGGTCCAGAATGAGGCAATCGTAGCGGTTTTCCTGGGCGCGGCGCAGGCCGAGCAGGCCATCGGCGGCGAGGTCGACGGTGTAGTCCTGCTCCGTCAGGCCCTGGTGCAGAAAGGCAGCTACCGAGGGTTCGTCTTCAACTAAAAGGATTTTCATGGGGCGGGAAGGTAGCGCCGTTTTGGAAAACGGGCCGCGTGGGTGGCCGTTGGCGAGCGGGCAGTCAGGGCCAACTTAGTCAACCCGTGTTGAATACTCAATGCGTTGTATTTCTGATAATACAACCCCTTTTACGGGCGAGATGCGGCCCGCAACGGCAGTTTCTCAGAATTGCCTGAATTTTCACCTTCGCTTCATTCTGCCTGACTGTTAACCTTTCCACTCTGTCTGGTTGTGCTTACCCCAAAGCGTCGCCCCGTAAACTGCAACACCAGGCAAAACACAGATGAAAAAGCGCCCGTAGGCGAATAGCAGTATCCGCCACCGTAATCTATTCGCCCTTATGAGCCAAGTTACCCAAGCCTCGCTGGCCCCGCCGCCCGTGGCCCTGGCCCCCACCCAAGCCGTCAGCCTCAACATCAACGGCCAGGCCCACAGCCTGCAAATCGCGCCCTGGACGACCCTGCTCGATGCCCTGCGTGAGTACCTCGACCTCACCGGCACCAAAAAGGGCTGCGACCACGGCCAGTGCGGAGCCTGCACCGTGCTGGTCGATGGCAAACGCATCAACTCCTGTCTCTCGTTGGCCGTGATGCACGAAGACTCGCACATCCAGACCATCGAAGGCCTCGGCACGGAGGACAAGCTGAGTCCGCTGCAACAGGCCTTTATTGACCACGACGCTTTTCAGTGCGGCTACTGCACACCGGGCCAGATTTGCTCGGCCCAGGGCCTCATCAACGAAGGCAAAGCCAAAACCGAAGCCGAGGTGCGCGAGCTGATGAGCGGCAACATCTGCCGCTGCGGCGCTTACAGCAACATCCTGAACGCGGTAATGGAAGTACTTAACAACGAAGGATTAATAATTGAGGACAAAGTGTGGTCGGCCGGCGATACGAAGCCCGACCTGGCCCCGGTTGAACCGCCGAAGCAATAATCCTTCACTCCTCATTTCAGTAAGATGAACAGTTTCACTTTCACCCAAGCCACCGCCGTAGCGGGTGCCGTGCAGGACAAAGCTGCGCACGACGACGCGGCCTACATCGGCGGCGGTACCAACCTGATTGACCTGATGAAGGAAAACGTGGCCCGTCCCACGCACCTCATCGGCCTCAAAAAGCTGGGCCTCGACACCATCGAGAATACGCCCGACGGCGGCCTGCGTCTCGGTGCCCTCGCCACCAATGCCGACACCGCCTGGCACCCCGAGGTAGAAAAGCGCTACCCGCTGCTGAATCAGGCCATTCTGGCCGGGGCCAGCCCGCAGCTGCGCAACATGGCCACCGACGGCGGCAACCTGATGCAGCGCACCCGCTGCTACTATTTCTACGACCTGGCTACGCCCTGCAACAAGCGCGAGCCGGGCTCCGGTTGCTCGGCCATCGGCGGCTACACCCGCGTGCACGCCATTCTGGGCACCAGCGAGCACTGTATCGCCACCCACCCGTCCGATATGTGCGTGGCCCTGGCCGCCCTGGAAGCCACCGTGCGCGTGAGCGGCCCCAATGGCGAGCGCACCATTGCTTTTGAGGATTTCCACCGCCTGCCCGGCGACCAGCCCGAGCGCGACAATACGCTGGAGCCCGGCGAATTAATCACCGGCCTCGACCTGCCGGAAAAAGGCTTCGCCAAAAACTTCAGCTACCTAAAGCTGCGCGACCGCACCAGCTACGCATTCGCTCTCGTGAGCGTAGCGGCGGCGCTGGAACTGGACGGCAACACCATTACGGAGGCCCGCCTGGCACTGGGCGGCGTGGCCCACAAGCCCTGGCGCGACAAAGCCGCCGAGGCCATGCTCATCGGCCAGCCCGCCACCGCTGACACCTTCCGCCGCGCTGCTGCCAAAGTGCTTGAAGGAGCCAAAGGCCAGGGCACCAACAACTTTAAAATTGAGCTGGCTAAGCGCGCCATTGTGCGCGCCCTCAAGCAAGCCGCCGAAATGAATCAGGTGCTCGACACCAACGCCTTCCAAAATTCGAATCCATGAGCCACACCACTGATTACATCGGCAAACCCACCAACCGCGTCGATGGCCCGGCTAAAGTGACCGGCACCGCCAAATACGCTGCCGAATTCAACGTGCCCAACCTGCTCTACGGTTACGTGGTAAGCAGCCCGATTACCAAAGGCAAAATCACGAAAATTGACACCGCGCCGGTGCTGGCACTGCCCGGCGTGCAGGAGGTTTTCACGCACGAAAACGTGCCTGGCTTCGCCTTTCTCGACCGCAGCTACAAAGATGATGTGGCACCCGGCGGCTCGCCGTTTCGTCCGCTGCACGATGCCGAAATCAAGTACAGCCTGCAACCCGTGGCAATGGTCGTGGCCGACACGTTTGAGCTGGCCCGTTACGCCGCGTCCATTCTTCACATTGAGTATGACGAGGTAGCACACGAAACCGAGCTGGTGAAGCACATTGATGAGGCATTTGAGCCTGGCCGGGGCAAAACCGGCTACAAGCCGCCAAAGTCGCGCGGCAATTTCGGCAAGGGCTGGAAGGAAGGCGTGGCACGTATGGAAGCCAACTATTCGCACCATGCGCAGCACCACAACCCGATGGAGATGTTTGCCAGCACCGTGGAGTGGCTGGGCGATAAGAACCTGACTATCTATGATAAAACGCAGGGCGTTTTCAACAGCCAGCAGTACGTCAACAAGGTTTTCGGGCTTAGCAAGGACCAGGCCCGGGTGATTTCGAAGTACACCGGCGGCGGCTTCGGCTCCGGCCTGCGGCCCCAGTACCAGCTGTTTCTGGCCGTGATGGCCTCGCTGCAATTGGAGCGCTCGGTGCGCGTGTCGCTCACCCGCGAGCAGATGTTCAGCTTCGGCCACCGGCCCGAAACGTTGCAGCACGTAGCCCTAGCCACCGCCGCCGATGGCTCGCTCACGGGCATCAACCACTTTGCCGTGGCCGAAACCTCGCAGTTTGAGGATTTCACCGAAAACGTGGTGGGCTGGAGCGGTACACTTTACGATTGCAAAAACGTGGAGCTCGGCTACCGCCTGGCTAAAGTCGACGTGTTTTCGCCGCTTGATATGCGTGCGCCTGGCGCGGCCTCGGGCTCCATCGCACTGGAAATTGCGATGGACGAAATGGCCTACGCCGCTGGCTTGGACCCGCTCGAATTCCGCCTCCGCAACTACTCCGATTTCGACCAGGCCCAGAACCTCCCCTACTCCAGCAAGGCACTACGCAAGTGCTACGCCGAGGGCGCGGCCAAATTCGGCTGGGAAAAGCGCACGGCCGAACCCGGCTCGATGCGCGACGGCAACCTGCTGGTGGGCTGGGGCATGGGCGGCGGCATCTGGGATGCCTCCAAGCAGCCGGCTGTAGTAAAAGCCAGTCTCGACGTCGACGGCCACCTCACGGTGAGCAGCGGCACCAACGACATCGGCACCGGCACCTACACCATCATGACGCAGATTGCGGCCGAAAGCATGGGCCTGCCCATCGAAGCCGTAACCTTCGTGCTGGGCGACACCACCCTGCCCGAGTCGCCCCTGCAAGGCGGCTCCTGGACGGCCGCCTCGGTGGGCAATTCCACCGTGGAAGCCTGCACCAAACTCGGCGAGGCCCTGCTAAAACAGGCCCAGAAAATGGATAGCCCGGCGTTCAAAAATGCCAAAATTGAGGAAGTGGAGTTTGCCAACGGCCAGCTCCGCCTCCGTTCCGATAGCACCCAGGCAATCGTGCTGCGCGACATCGTGCAGGCCAGCGGTGAGACAAAAATCGAAGCCGAAAACTCCACGGTGCTCACCAAGCTGGAGATGCTGAAACCGCCGAAATACTCCATGCACGCCCACAACGCCGTGTTCGTGGAAGTGAAAGTGGACCCGGAGCTGATGACCGTGCACGTCACCCGCGTAGTGAATGCCGTAGCCGCCGGCCGCATCATCAACCCCAAAACGGCCCGCAGCCAGGTTCTCGGCTCGGTGGTCTGGGGCATCAGCTCGGCCCTGATGGAAGAGTCGGTGATGGACCACCGCTTCGGCCGCTACATGAACCACAACTACGCCGAATACCACGTGCCGGTGAACGCTGACATCCACGACATCGACGTGATTTTCGTGAGCGAGGAAGACGACAAGGTGAACCCGCTCGGCATCAAAGGCATCGGCGAAGTGGGCCTGCTGGGTGTAGCTGCTGCCGTAACCAATGCCATCTACCACGCCACCGGCAAGCGCGTGCGCGACCTGCCCGTGACAATTGACAAGCTGCTGTAGCAACTCCGGCGGCCGATGCCGCTGATGTGACACAAAGAAGCCCCGCAACTGGTTGGTTGCGGGGCTTCTTTATATTTATAGCATTGGCTAATTGATAATTTTTGCGTTCGAATCGGCTTTGAGGTTTGCCAGCTTTTCACGCCATATTTGGCGTTCTTCGGGCGTTAGTCTCACCCAATCCGTTACTTCGCCAACGATTTTCAAGGGTGCCTGGCTGCGATAGGAACGGGTCGGATTGCCGGGGAATTTCTTATCCGTGACGTTCGGGTCATTTTCAAAGCTTCCCGTCGGCTCAACGATATAAACACGTTCATCTCCATCACCCTTAGCTAAGGCCGCAGCAAGTCCCGCCCCATTGGCCAGCGCAGTGAAATAGATGTGATTCATGACGACTTCGGGATGGTAATTCGAATTGAACCCCGCTGTCAGCAACTCACCAATCGGCAAATCCGCTCTCGTGCCGTGATAAAAGGGGCCGTTATCCAGAACGTCGGGCCCACTGGTTGCGATGATTTCGCTTTTCATCTTGTATTGCTGTGTTTTGAGTGTCGGAGTACAACCAACGCTTATACCAGAGTTCCAGGGCCCCGGCACACCTGTAAGTTTCGGAAAGCCGCTTGAAGCATCCAATTCGCAAATTAATAGCGGGAAATCGCATCCATCCTGCTGGCCGCAGGCTCAGACCCATTCGGCACGCGTCGCAGACGCACACCAGCAGCCTGCTCAGCAAAACGACATTTAGTTGGTCGATTTCACCCGGCATCCCTTTACCCAAATATCTTTGCCATCTCAGCAGCAGCGCGAGCCTCAGAGGGAACGCCGCGTCTCCGCTTTGTCCCGCCCTGCCAACGAGCCAGCCAACTACTTTCCGAATAAATCCGCAAACTTTTTTATCAATTCTGCCTTTTACAGGGCAAAAAACCACATTCAAGATGAGCGCCAATCTGCACGACCTTCCCCCGGAAAACTCCATCCTCCACGACCTGAACGCCCCTGCCGCCCAATGCCCCTTCAGCCACGGCGCGGTGAAGCAGACGGCTGGTGGCGGCCGCACCAACCGCGAGTGGTGGCCAAATATGCTGAAATTAAGCATCCTGCGCCAGCACTCGCCCCTTGTCGACCCTATGGACAAGGGCTTCGATTACGCCGAAGAATTTAAGAAGCTGGACCTGAACGCCGTAAAGCAGGACCTGTTCGAACTGATGACCAGCTCGCAGGACTGGTGGCCGGCCGACTACGGCCACTACGGTCCCTTCTTCATCCGCATGGCCTGGCACAGTGCCGGCACCTACCGCATTGCCGACGGCCGCGGCGGCGCGGGCGCGGGCGCGCAGCGTTTCGCCCCCCTCAACAGCTGGCCCGACAACGCCAACCTCGACAAGGCCCGCCTCCTGCTGTGGCCCATCAAGCAGAAATACGGCAAGCAAATCTCCTGGGCCGACCTCATGATTCTGACCGGCAACTGCGCCCTGGAGTCGATGGGCCTGAAGCCCTTCGGCTTCGCTGGTGGCCGCGCCGACGTGTGGGAGCCGCAGGAAGACGTGTACTGGGGCCCCGAAACCGAGTGGCTCGGTGACAAGCGCTACGTGGACGACCGGCAGCTAGAAAACCCGCTGGCCGCCGTGCAAATGGGCCTCATCTACGTGAACCCCGAAGGCCCGGACGGTGAGCCCATCCCCGAGCGCTCGGCCCGCGACATCCGCGAAACCTTCGGCCGCATGGCCATGAACGATGAAGAAACCGTGGCCCTGATTGCCGGCGGCCACACCTTCGGCAAAACCCACGGCGCGGCCGAACCCGCCTAATTTGTGGGCCGCGAGCCTGCCGGGGCCAGCATCGAAGAGCTGGGCAAGGGCTGGCGCAACAGCTTCGGCAAAGGCCACTCTGAGCACACCATCACCAGCGGCCTCGAAGGCGCCTGGACCACTACGCCCGCCAAGTGGAGCAACGACTACTTCGACCACCTGTTTGGGTTCGAGTGGGAGCTGACCAAGAGCCCCGCCGGCGCGCACCAGTGGCGCCCCGTGAACGGCGGCGGCGAAGGCACCATTCCCGACGCCCACGACCCGGCCGTAAAGCACGCCCCCTTCATGCTCACCTCGGATATCGCCCTGCGCGCCGACCCGGCCTATGAGAAGATTTCGCGCCGCTTCCACGAAAACCCTGACCAGTTTGCCGATGCCTTCGCCCGCGCCTGGTTCAAGCTAACGCACCGCGACATGGGCCCGAAAGAGCGCTACCTCGGCCCCGAAGTGCCCACCGAAGAGCTGCTCTGGCAAGACCCCATCCCGGCCATCACCTACCAGGTGATTGACAGCCAGGACGTGGCCGCGCTGAAAGGCCAGATTGCCGCCGCCGGCCTCACGGTGCCGCAACTGGTGTCCACCGCCTGGGCTTCGGCTTCCACTTACCGCGGTTCTGACAAGCGCGGCGGCACTAACGGTGGCCGTCTGCGCCTGGCCCCGCAGCGCTACTGGGAAGTGAACAACCCCTCGCAACTCTCCACCGTGCTGAACAAGCTCGGCGGCATTCAACAGGATTTCAACACGGCCCAGACCGACGGTAAGCAGGTTTCGATGGCCGACCTAATCGTGCTGGCCGGCGTGGTCGGCATCGAACAGGCTGCCAAGAATGCCGGCCACGAAGTGACGGTGCCCTTCACCCCCGGCCGCGCCGATGCCTCGCAGGAGCAAACCGACGTAGTATCGTTCGCCGCCCTGGAGCCGGCCGCTGATGGCTTCCGCAACTACCTGAAAACGCACCACCGCGCCGCCGCCGAGGAGTTGCTGATTGACAAGGCCCAACTGCTAACCCTGACCGCCCCCGAGTTGACGGTGCTGTTCGGTGGCCTGCGCGCCATCAATATCAACTTCGACGGCTCGAACAACGGCGTGTTCACCACCCAGGCCGGCGCACTCACCAACGACTACTTCCTGAACCTGCTCGACCTGAACACCACCTGGGCCAGCACCTCGGACGCCCAAAACCTCTTCAACGGCCGCGACCGCAAAACCGGCCAGACGAAGTGGACCGGCACCCGCGTCGACCTGATTTTCGGCTCGAACTCCGAGCTGCGCGCCCTGGCCGAAGTGTACGCCTGCGCCGATTCGCAGGAGAAGTTCGTGAAGGACTTCGTGGCCGTGTGGGCCAAGGTGATGAACCTCGGCCGCTTCGACCTGGCCAAGTCGTAAGGCCACCCGCCAGCGCTTCCGCCCCATAAGGTGCGGAAGTAGCTGAAGCCTCAAAAGAAACGCCCCGTAACGAATTCGTTGCGGGGCGTTTTTGGTTTATTCTGAAAAAGGATTCAGTACTTTGAAGGTCCGTAAAATACTGTACCGCCTGCTCTTTTCTTTTCCTCTAGTTCACCGGATGAAGTGAAGGATTGCTTCTTTACGCGTATATCGTTCAGGTACTTCTGCAAATACTTTTTCTGTCGCTTGCTACCTTCCTTCAAAATATTATGAATCTCATTACCGAATGCACGAACGAATAATGTATCGTTATTAAAATTGCCGAAGCAAGCTATTTTATCCTTTGTAAGCCTGATGCTATCCAAACCATCAGGTATCGTATCAGGATACGGTTGATACATGTGGGTCGCTTTGTTCCAATCATAAGTTATTCCTTGCTCTCCGTTTACAAAGGCAATGTCTTCATGGGCATGCCAAGGCATATCCCCTTTTTCAACTGCACCAGCAAAAAAGTTATATCTATAACTTACCCATAACTCGTCAGCCGTAGTACTATTGAAACTAAACTTTGAGCTAACTTTCTGATTAAGTGTGAGGCCCCATCCGTAAATGCTAGCTTCATTCACCAATTCAAGGCAGTTATACACTTTACCATCTATCAGTTTGTAAAACTTGTATGCATCTGAATAAACTTCAGAACCCCGTTGATGTAACTCACGAATATAGAATACCTTATTAGGGGAATAACTATTAGCTATTTGTAATTCGGGACTTTCCTTGAACAGAAAAAACGGTTCCATATATATCAGATACCAAGCGCCATCTATTCGTTTAAAAACGCCTAAACAGGGGTCACGACGGGAGTAGCCAAACACCCCTACAACCTCTTCTTCAACGTCTTCATCCAGATTTACGAAAACAGCACTCAACCTTCCCCCTGGTTCCTCATAATCCAAAATCCCACCGCTACGATGAACTAGTTCACTAGTACCATCTAATGTATCAGGCTTAATATATCCTTCAAATTCCTTTAGAATAGCTACATTACAAGGGCTGTTTGCCTGGTATTTGTTTGTTCGCAGTTTTTCAATCCAACTATCAGGAATTTTAATTCCGATAGCTTTATCAGTTGGCTTGAAATTATTTGTTTTTGGCTCAGGGTGCGATGTGCACTGACTAAGAGATACAGCCAAGCCAATCAGCAAGAGTATACGTAAGTTCATTGTTATTTATAGGGCAGAATCTAATCCACCGTCAGCTTCAAATGCTTACCAAAACCCTCCCACACAATCCGCATAAGCGTGGAGAGGCGAATGTCGCTGACGTTGTTTTCGATGCGGGAGATGTACGTTTTCGTCGTGCCGCACTTGGCGGCCAGTTGCTCCTGCGTCATGTTGTTCTCCTTGCGCATTTCCTGGAGCATCGCGCCTAGCTTGAAAGCTTCGTAGCCCTCCTCAAAGGTTTCGCGGGTGGCGGTGCCACAAGCACCGTATTGGTTGTCGATGAAGTCGTCGAGGTCAACCAGCTTATTTTGCTTTGTCTTCATAGTATTGTTTTCTAAGTCGTTCGGCGCGTTCCATTTCATTAGCAGGCGTTTTCTGGGTCTTCTTCTGGAAAGCATTTAGCACGATGACCAGCCGGCCCTCATCGAAGAAGCCAAAAATGCGAAAGATGTCGCTACCAGCGCTAATGCGGATTTCATAGAGGCCCACAGTGCCGGAGAGATGCTTGGGATACTTTTCGGGCACCACCGGAATTTCGCGGATTAGGCGAAAGGTCCGCAGAATACGGTCCTGAATTTCCTGGTTTTGCTTGTTGTAAAAGTCCAGAATTCATCCCCGTAAATTTTGAGACTGCGGACTTGACCGTTGAAATCACCCACCTCACGAAGTTAGCTAATTGGGTAACACGAAGCAAGCCGCTGGCGTTTCCGCAACTTCATAAAGCAGCCGCCCGTTTCGCCAACCCGCCCCACCCCCAAGCCCAAAAGTGCCTCTGGGCGCGACAGATGCGAGCCGAAAAATAAAAAGCAGGGCGGGAGAGCTTCATTTCCGCTTCATGCCCGCGGCGGCAAGTTTGTACTGTCAACCCACGACACAAGCTGCGCGGCCTTGCCCCTCCCACCCTTCGATGCGCGCTTTCGGCTTGTTTTGGCTCCGGCAGGTTTGCTGGAGGCCAAGGGCGTTCTGCTGTTTGAGCGAAGCCTTCCGCGAAGTATGAATAACCCCAATCAGCCCACCCCGGCCCCGATGGATTTTGTGTTGCGGCCCCCGAATTCTCTTCGGTCAGTCCACGGGCCGCTGGCCGGCTCCACCGCCTGATTCGCCGCCCGACGCAGGCGCGTCCCACTGCATCGCGGGTCAGGCCAGCCGTTAGGGGCCGTTTTCTGAATTACCATTTTCTATGCAATACCACCCGCCTGTCACGTTACCCAAGGTTCTTATGAAAAGAGTACTCATGCTGCTGAGCTGCAGTGTTTTGTTCTACACCACCGGCTGCAAGGAAGAAAAAAAGGAAGTCGAAGAGCAGATTAAGCTGGTCGCCACCAGCCCCTTGCAGAAGGACACCACTATCACCAAGGAGTACGTGGCGCAGGTGCATTCCTACCAGCGCATCGAGTTGCGGGCGCTGGAGAAAGGCTACCTGGAGAAGATTTTCGTGGACGAGGGCCAGCACGTATCGGCGGGCCAAACCATGTTTCAGATTAAGCCCACCGTGTACCAGGCCGAGCTGAAAAAGTCGCAAGCCGAGGCGCACTACGTGCAGATGGAGTACCAGAACACCAAGAAGCTGGCCGATAAGAACATCGTATCGGGCAGCGAACTGGCGCTGTCGCAGGCCAAGTACGACAAGGCCAACGCCGACGTGTCGCTGGCCCAGGCGCACCTGCAATTCACGACGGTGAAGGCCCCGTTCAGCGGCATCATGGACCACTTCCAGGGCCGGCTGGGCAGCCTGGTGGACGAGGGTGACCTGCTGACCACCCTTTCCGATAACAGCAAAATGTGGGTGTACTACAACGTGCCCGAGGCCGAGTACCTGGCCTATAAGCAGCACGCCAAGACCAGTGACAAAGCGGCGCATGTGAAGCTGCGCATGGCCAACAACGAGGTTTTCGACCAGACGGGTATCGTGCAAACCATTGAGGCTGATTTCAATAACGAAACCGGCAACATCGCCTTCCGCGCCACCTTCCCCAACCCCGACGCACTACTACGCAACGGCGAAACCGGCAGCGTGCTGATGACTGTGCCGCTAAAAAATGCCCTCATCATCCCGCAGAAAGCCACGTTCGAGATTCTGGAGAAGAAGTACGTTTTCGTTGTCGGCAACGACAATGTGGTGCATCAGCGCGAAGTAGGAATCGCCTCCGAAATGCCCGATTTGTACGTCATCAAATCCGGTATCAAAGCCACCGACCGCATTCTGCTGGAGGGCCTGCGCAAGGTGAAGGATGGCGACAAGGTGACCTATAGCTATAAGGCCCCGGAGTCGGTCATCTCGAATTTGAAGGTGTACAGCGAGTAGCCGCAGAACGTCATGCTGAGCGCAGTCGAAGCATCTCTACCGCTTCGTTGCAATAGCTGATTAGTTGCGCAGTAGAGATGCTTCGACTGCGCTCAGCATGACGGCTTTTTCTACTTCTGCCTACTTCCCCTCCTAATTAAACAACCAGCCAGAATATGTTTAGTAAATTCATTCGTAGGCCAGTATTTGCCATTGTTATTTCGATTGTCATCCTGCTGATGGGCGGGCTGGCCATCATGAAGCTGCCGACGTCGCAGTTTCCCGAGATTTCGCCGCCGCTGGTGATGGTGAGCGCAGCTTACCCCGGTGCCAGCGCCAAGGTGCTCACCGAATCGGTGCTGATTCCGCTGGAACAGGCCGTGAACGGCGTGCCGGGCATGAAGTACATGACCTCCGACGCCGTGAGCGCCGGCGAGGCCAACATTCAGATTGTATTCAACCTGGGCACCGACCCCGACCAGGCCGTGGTGAACGTGAACACCCGCATTGCGCAGGTGCTCAACCGCCTGCCAGAACTGGTGCAGCGCGAAGGCGTGGTGGTGAACCGCGTGGTACCCAACATGCTGATGTATGTGAACTTGTACTCCAAAGACAAGAACACGGACATGAAGTACCTGTTCAACTACGCCGGCGTGAACATGATACCCGAGCTGCAGCGCCTGGGCGGCATTGGTCGGGCCAGCATTCTGGGTAGCCGGCAGTACGCCATGCGCGTATGGCTGAAGCCCGACCGCATGCGGGCCTACAACATCTCCGTCGATGACGTGATGAAGGCGCTGGGCGAGCAGAGCGTGATTGGCTCGCCGGGCCGTATCGGCCGCTCCGATGGCGGGCAGGCGCAGTCGCTGGAATACGTGCTGTCGTACCAGGGCCGCTTCAATGATGTGGAGCAGTATAAGAACGTCATTCTCAAGGCTAACCCGAATGGGGAAAGCCTGCATTTGAAGGACGTGGCCAACGTGGAGCTGGGCTCGGAATTCTACGACATCTACTCCAACCTGAACCAGTACCCATCGGCGGCCATCGTGCTGAAGCAGACGTATGGATCGAATGCTTCGGACGTAATTAAAGAGGTGAAAGTCAAGCTGGACGAGCTGAAGAAAACCTTCCCGCCGGGCATGGACTACAAAATCACCTACGACGTGTCGAACTTCCTCGACGCCTCGATTGAGAACGTGATTCACACCCTGCGCGATGCCTTTATTCTGGTGGCGCTGGTGGTGTTCCTGTTCCTCGGCGACTGGCGCTCGACGCTGATTCCGGCGCTGGCCGTGCCGGTGTCGCTGGTGGGCTCCTTCATGGCGATGCAGGCTTTCGGCCTCACCATCAACATGATTACGCTGTTTGCGCTGGTGCTTTCGATTGGTATTGTGGTCGATAACGCCATTGTAGTGATTGAGGCGGTGCACGCTAAGATGGAGGAAGAGCATCTATCGCCGTATAATGCTGTCCGAAAGGTGGTTGGCGAAATCAGCGGGGCCATTATCGGCATTACCATTATGATGACGGCCGTGTTCATCCCGGTATCGTTCATGAGCGGCCCGGTGGGTATTTTCTACCGCCAGTTCTCCATTACCATGGCTACTGCCATTGTGATTTCGGGTGTCGTGGCCCTCACGCTGACGCCAGTGCTGTGCGCCATGATTCTGAAAAACCATCACGGCCAGCCCAAGAAGCAAACGCCGCTGCAGCGTTTCTTCGACTGGTTCAACCGGGGCTTTGAGCGCCTGACCAACGCCTACACCGGCCTGCTGACGCGTATTGTGGCCAACCGCCTCGTGACTTTTGGGATGCTAATTGCCTTCGGGCTGGGCATCTGGGCCATCACGGCGAAGCTACCGGCTGGCTTTATCCCGAGCGAAGACCAGGGCCTGATTTATGCCATCGTGCAGACGCCGCCCGGCACCACGCTGGAGCAAACCAACGCCGTATCGCAGCACTTGCGCGAGTTGGCCAAGGACATTCCCGGCATCGCCAACATCTCCTCGCTGGCGGGCTACGAAGTACTTACCGAAGGCCGCGGCTCGAACGCCGGCACCCTGCTGCTTGACTTGAAGCCGTGGTCAGAACGCAAAGAATCCATTGCCGAAATCATCGGCAATCTGGAGAAAAAGGCGCACGAAATTCCGGGCGCGACCATCGAATTCTTCGAGCCGCCGGCAGTGCCGGGATACGGCGCGGCAGGTGGTTTCCAGCTGCAGTTACTCGACAAAACCAACTCCGGCGACTACAAGGCGCTGGAAAAGGTGAACGAGGAATTCATGGCCAAGCTGAAAAAGCGCAAGGAGCTGGCGGGCCTGTTCACCTTCTTCTCGGCCGATTATCCGCAGTACGAGTTGAAGATTGACAACGAGCTGGCCATGCAGAAAGGCGTGAGCATCGGCAACGCCATGAATACGCTGTCTGTCATGGTGGGCTCGACTTACGAGTTGGGCTTCATCAAATATCAGCGCTTTTTCAAGGTGTACGTGCAGGCTTCGCCCGAATATCGGAAGTTGCCGGAGGACGTGCTGAATATGTGGGCCAAGAACGACAAGGGCGAAATGGTGCCGTTTTCGGCCTTCATGAAAATCGTGAAGTCGCAGGGCGCCAACGAAATCAACCGTTACAACATGTACACCACGGCCTCCATGCGGGGCGGTGCGGCCAACGGCTTCAGCAGCGGCGAGGCCATCAAGTCGGTGCAGGAAGTGGCCAAGGGCCTGCCCCACGGCTACGACATCGACTGGGGCGGCCTGTCGAAAGACGAAGTGGGCCGTGGCAACGAATCGACCGTAATTTTCCTGGTGGTGCTGGTGTTCGTGTACCTAGTGCTCGCCGCGCAGTATGAGAGCTTCCTGCTGCCGCTGGCCGTTATTTTCTCACTGGTAGCGGGCGTGTTCGGCTCGTTCCTGTTCATCAAACTGACCGGCCTAGCCAACGATATTTATGCGCAGGTAGGCTTGGTAATGCTGGTTGGTCTGCTGGGTAAAAACGCGGTGCTTATCGTCGAATTTGCGGCCCTGAAACACGAAGAAGGAATGTCGGTGCGCGACGCGGCTATTGAAGGTGCCAAAGTGCGATTCCGCCCGATTCTGATGACGTCGTTTGCCTTCATCGCCGGCCTGATTCCGCTGGTGGTGGCTACGGGTGCCGGTGCTATCGGCAACCGGACCATTGGTAGCTCGGCGCTGGGCGGCATGCTATTCGGCACCGTGTTCGGAGTAATCATCATCCCCGGGCTGTACTACTTCTTCGGCACTCTGGCCGGCAATAGCAAACTGATTAAGGATGAGAACGAAGCCCCCATCCTCGAAGGCGTAGAGCCCCGCGTTACACTAGAAGAAATGGAGCCTTATGCTTAAGCAACGAATTTATAAAGTACTGGGCGCGGCCAGCTTGGCCCTTGCCGTGGGTGCCTGCAAAACGCCTGAGCTGGTGGTGAAGAACGAAAGCCGCAACGTGCCGGCCAGCTATTCCACCGCCACTTCCTCAGTCGTTTCCCTTGACAGCGCCACCACGGCCCGCGTGCAGTGGAAGCAGTTTTTCACCGACCCTAACTTGCAGGGCCTGATTGAAACCTCCCTGCAAAACAACCAGGAGCTGAACATCACGCTCCAGGAAATCGAGATTGCCCGCAACGAAATCCGCGCCCGCCAGGGCGAGTACCTGCCCTTCGTGCGCCTCGGGGCCCGGGCCGACGTGGAGAAAGTAGGCCGCTACACGCTGCAAGGCGCGACCGAGGAGCAGGTTGACATCAAAGAGGACCGCCGCACGCCCGACCCGCTCACCAATTTCCAGTTGGGCGCATTTGCCACCTGGGAGGTCGATATCTGGCACAAGCTGCGCAATGCCAAGAAGGCCGCCGCCATCCGCTACCTGGCTACCGTGGAGGGCAAAAACTTTATGGTAACCAACCTGATTGCCGAAATCGCCAACTCCTACTACGAGCTGCTGGCCTACGATAATCAGTTGGCCATCGTGCAGCAGAACATCGGCATCCAGAGCAACGCGCTGGAGCTGGTGAAGCTGCAGAAGGAGTCGGCCCGCGCTACCGAACTGGCCGTGAAACGCTTCGAAGCCCAGGTGCAGCACACCAAAGCCCTGCAGTTCAAACTCCAGCAGAGCATCATCGAAACTGAGAACAAGCTGAACTACCTGGCCGGCCGCTATCCGCAGCCGGTGGCGCGCAACGCGCAGTCGTTCAACGACCTGCTGCCGTTTGCCATTCAGGCCGGCTCGCCCGCGCAGCTGCTGGCTAACCGTCCCGATATCCGGCAGGCCGAGCAGCAGTTGGCCGCCGCCAAAATCGACGTGCAGGTGGCCCGGGCCAATTTCTACCCCTCGCTGGGCCTGTCCGCCGGCGTAGGGCTGGCGGCCTTCACGCCCGGCCTGCTGGTGTCCACGCCTCAATCGATGCTGTATGCACTGGGGGCCGATTTAGCCGCCCCTCTTTTCAATAAAAATGGCATTAAAGCGGCGTACTACAACGCCAATGCCCTGCAAACGCAGGCCGTGTACAAGTACGAGAAGACGGTATTGAATGCCTACGTTGAGGTTTCGAACCAAGTATCGAGCATCAGCAACCTGGCCCAGAGCTACGACGCAAAGGCCAAGGAAGTAGCAGCCCTCAACCAGTCGGTGGAGATTTCCAACAGCCTCTTCCGTTACGCCCGCGCCGACTACACGGAAGTCCTCTTCACCCAGCGCGACGCCCTGGAATCGAAGTTCGACCTCATCGAAACCCGCATGCAGCAGCTCAACGCCTCGGTGAACGTGTACCGCGCCCTGGGCGGCGGCTGGAAATAACCAAGCCCCCGCAAGTAGCTAAAGCAGCTTTACCGCAAAAAACGCCCCGCAACTGATTGGTCGCGGGGCGTTTTTGGGTTGAAAAGAGAATACTCGGCAATAGTTAAAAAAATATTTCACTTAATCAGATGCCAAGCTGTGCATGAAGAGGGATTTTCCATTGGGATTGAAAAGAATAAATGAATACCCCCAAAATATAAAAACGTATGGAACGCCTGACTCGTCTGGATAACTGAATATCTCTGTCGTTTCCGTCAAATATTGACGAATAAATGATTTGTATTTTTTCGCTTCTACTGCTAAACGTGCCTCATTCTCACCAGTTAATTTTAATCCTGCTATATCATCTCCACGGTATGCGAAACCATAACTAATGGATTCCCATAAACATGGCTCATTGCTTAATTCAGGCTGTAATTCACTGAGCCTAGCATCATCGTACTTTACACTTAATTTTCTACATACTTCATCTATTGTTTCGCAATTATCAAGAACTTCTATTCCAAAATGCACTTCGTAGTTGTAGCCGTACATTCTTTGCTCTAAGCCTTTCAATACTTTTTTTACTTCGTGAGTTGTCATCATTCACTGGTTTTATAATAGCCGATTTGATTCTTAAATCACCGCTCAATTCTCAATCGCCCCAATCCCAAATTGCTTCAGCCGTTCGCCCGCGACCCGCAACGGATGGCGGGAGCGGCACGGCTTGGTGAGGTTGCCGGAAAATCCAAGGCTATTTTTCAGTCCGAAAGCTTGTAGATATATTCTTCAATTTCAACTTGTCGCGCATTAGCGAAGCCTTTGTCTGTGCCAATTCTCACAAAACCGCATTTCTCCAGTACCTTTTGTGAGCCGTAATTATCGAATACCACACCGCCGTAAATGGGTCTGGCTTGCTCAATTTTCAAGAACTCAGTTAGCGCAGCTGTAGCAATTCCGCTTCCCCAAAACTTTCTATCAATCCAATAAGTAATTCCGGCTTCCCCGTGCATTATGAATTTTGCTATACTGCCTACGATTTCACCATTAGCCTTTATTGTCCGCATATTTATGGTTGGGTCAGCTAAATGCTTTTCGTACTTTTCGATGTAAGCGTTTTTGTCGCTTGGGTCTTTCGAGGTAAACGCAGCTAAATAGTTTGCTTCTTCGTCGAGCTGAAATTGAAACAGCGTGTCTAAGTCCTTCCTTACCGTTTTAGGCAGGGTTATATTGTTTATTTTCATCACATTACAAGCTAGTTAGGGTTGATTCAGTATCGTTTCACATTGAGATGTAGGATGTCCCAGTGGCCAAGCGGTGCGCCTAGACTGGGTACGCAGGTTGGCTTGTCAATTTACCTACGTTGGCTAAATAATCGCAATTCTTGTTCAGGAAACTTCACTAACCTGTCCCTAAAAAGAAACGCCCCGCAACGAATTCGTTGCGGGGCGTTTCTTTTTGATGATTTACTCTTATTTGCTGAAATAATCTCCATCTTCCAAATCAGCCAATAAGCCCGGCTGGGTAGGGTGCCAGCCCAACTGCTGCTGCGTGAGGGCGCTGGAGGCTGGCATATCCAGCCCGACAAAGCGGGCCATCCAGCCGAAATGGTCGGCGGCATCCTCGGGGGTTTTGGATACAACCGGCAGGTTCAGGTGCCGGCCGATGATGGCGGCGATGTCGCGCATGGCAATGCCTTCATCGGCCGCGCCGTGATAGCGGGCACCGGCCGCTCCATGCTTCAGCGCCAGCCGGTAGAGGCGGGCGGCATCGAGGCGGTGCACGGCGGGCCAGCGGTTGAGGCCCTCGCCCACGTAGGCCGCCGCGCCTTTCTGGCGTGCAATGTCAATGAGCGTCGGCACGAAGCCGTGGTCGTTGCGGTCGTGCACCGAGGAGGCCAGGCGTATTACCATGACGCGCACGCCCTGCGAGGCCAGTTCCATTGCTACGGTTTCCGACATGCGGGGCGAAGCGCCGGGAGTATCCTCTTCCGTTCCGGGGCGGCCGGTGGTCAATCCGGCCAGCCCGGCCGTGACGATGAGGGGACGGTTCGAGCCGGCCAGTTCCCCGCCGAGGGCCTCGATGGCGTGGCGGTCGGTCTGGCCGGCGGCCTCGTATTCGATAAAATTGTGGTTGTAGGCAGTGTGGATGATGCCATCCGCAGCCGCTGCGCCACGGCGCAGGCTGTCGAGGTCGTCGAGGGAGCCGCGGTGCACTTCCGCGCCAGCGGCTACCAGCGCTTGGGCCGATTCGCTGGAGCGGGCGAGGCCGAGCACCTCATGGCCCGCGCCGAGTAGTTCCTGAACAATGGCGGAGCCGATAAAGCCCGACGCGCCGGTTACGAAAACACGCATGTGATTGGTCCTTTATAAATGGTGGTTAACTACCTCACAAAGGTCCGGCACATGGGTAGCGGCGGTGTTGCGCGGGTCAAACTGTTTGCTGAATAAATCAACCAATTCGCTTAACTACGGAAGTCGCCCGGCGTCAGCCCGGCCTGGCGCTTGAAGAAGTTGCAGAAGTGCGCCACGTCGGCGAAACCCAGGCAGTCGGCAATTTCGGAGATATTCCAGTTCGTTTGCTTCAGCAGAATTTTGGCTTCCTGCGCCACGCGGCTGCCAATGAGGGCGGTGGTGGTGTGGCCGGTGGTTTCCTTCAGCACGCGGTTGAGGTGGTTGACGTGCACGGCCAACTGGGCGGCATAGTCGGTGGCCGTGCGCAGGCGCAGGCGCTGCTGCGGCGACTCCAGGGGAAACTGCCGCTCCAGCAAGTCGGCAAACCGGGACGCCAGCCGGGTCGCGGCCGTGTGCGAGGGGGCCAGCGCCGGGACCGGCTGGAGCTTCTGCACATAGTGAATCATCTCCAGCAGATAGGCGCGCAGCAGGTCGTACTTAAAGGCGTAGTCAGAGGAGATTTCCTGCTCCATCTTCTGAAAAATAGCTTCAATTGCTGCAAACTCACTGTCCGACACCTGTACCACCGGAAAGGCCCCCGGCTGATAGAACGGCAGCTCTTCCAACGCCATCCGGCCCTGGGCGGGCAGCAAAAACTCATCGGTAAAAATGCAGAAGTAGCCGGATTGCTCCGGGCCGTGCGGCAGCCAGCGGTAGGGCACGCGCGAGGTGGCAAACCACAGGGCGCTCCCGTCCACGTCCACCGCCTGGTCGGCGTACTCAATGCGGCTGCGGCCCCGAATCAGGCTGATTTTGTAGAAGGCGCGCCGGTCAAACGTCATCGGCGGCCGGTCGCGGTTGGCCAGCATCAGGTCGGCAACATTGAAGACGTTGAAATGGCCGACTTCCCGCTGTCGGTTCGGCAGCAATAGTGTCTCAGCAGCTTCGGGGGCGAGCTTATTATATAGTTCGGAGAGGAGGCGAGGCGGCATGGCAAATGGTTGTAAAAATCAAAGGTATGATGCCCTTGCCTTACACATTTATTTATGCCTGAATCGAGGTTCCCGCAATACATAAGCAGGATGCGGGGTCGTACCCTCCGTTTTAGAAAGCCGCCGCGAATTCCTTGGCGAAATCTTCCAGCTTCACCTGGCCTAAGCTGGGCCGGTGCGGCCAGTAATCTTCCCCTAGCTTGCCGCTGTTGATACTGGCGTAGATGTCCACAACCTCGTCGGCTCTATCAGCCGGCACGCCGTTCTTCACCATGCCTTCCCGCATTTGCTCATCGGTGAAGGCCACCCATTTCAGGTCGGGCTTGCCGATAGCAGCCCCCAATACCTGCGCAACCTCATCGGCCGTGCGCTCGTCGCTGGCCACATAGCGCACATCTGAGCCAGCCGCAATGGGTACTTTGACCAACTCTTTCGCCGCAACAGCGGCAATATCGCGCGGGTGCACAAAGGCAACTTTAACATCGCCCGCATAATTAGCGCCCATTATCCCGGCACCTTTTATCATCCCAACCGAGGGATAAAAATTGGTGTAAAAGGACGTTGGCCGCAGGTGCGTGAGGGCGATGCCGGGCACTTCCCGCAGGATAACCTCCACGTCGTGCGAGCCGAGGATACCGCCGGTCCCCTCCGCCAGATGCGCGCCCCAGCTGCTGAGCTGCACCACGCGCCGCGCCCCCGCTTGCTGAATGGCCTGTGCATAGCTGCGGCCGATTTGCTGGTGGTACGCCCGCGAATCGGCCACGGCGAAGTGCGGCGGCACCATCAGGTACACCGCATCGGCCCCCGTGAAAGTGGCTGTCAGGAAGTCTGCGTCTTCCACCTTGCCGATAGCGGCTGTGGCCCCCAGAGCTTCAATTTCCGCCTGCTTTTCCGGCCTGCTGCTGATAACCGTGACGGCGTGGCCCTGCTGCACCAGCGCGGTGGCCAGGGGCTTGCTGATGTTCCCGAGGGAACCGGTGAGAATGATTTTCATATGGCAAAACTCCGACCAGTTTCAGCCCTTGGAAAGGGCAAAACGGCGGAAAGATTGGGCCAAAGGGCGGCAAACGCTAGGCCCAGCGCTGCCGGTACATAGCCGGGGCCAGCCCGGTGCCTTTCCGAAAGAACCGGCCGAACGTGGACTGGTCGGCAAAATGTAAGGTGTCGGCAATCTGGCTCACGGTCAGGGCGGGGTTTTGGAGGAGTACGTGGGCTTCCAGTAGCACGGCTTCGGCCAGCCACTCCACGGCGCGCTTGCCGGTGGCCTCTTTTACGGTTTCGGCGAGGTGCTTGGGGGTAATGCAGAGCTTGTCGGCATAAAATCCCAAGCTGCGCTCGGTGGCATAATGGACACTGACCAGCTGCTTGAATTCGGCGGCAATCAACTGACTTCTGGTCTGAATGGCCTTCGCCGAAACGTGCTGCACGCTGTAGATGGGCGCGATTTCGTGCAGTAAAATATGAATGAGGCTGCGCAGAATCGCCTCCCGGTAAGCGTGCGGCTCGGCGTATTTCTGCTCAATAGAATGTAGCAGGGCGGCGATATTGTCGGCCTGAGGAGCGGCTAATTGAAATACGTGGCGGGCATCCCGCTCAAAAAAAGAGAACGTATCTGGATTCAGGCTGCTATTGGCCGAAATAAATTCGCGGGTAAAGAATATGCTCAACCCTTCAAAGTCGGCCGACATAAACGGCCACTGCTTGATGACGTACGGCGACAATACCATCAGCGAACTGGGGCCGATATCGTAGGTTTCGAGATTGACGTTCAGGCCGGCAGTACCGCGCAGGCAGAGGCCGATTTTGTAGTAATTGCTGCGGTAGGGCTGGTCGATGGGGAGGTGAGCCGGCGCGGAATCCGGCCCTAAAAAGAAAACCGCCGCCGGCTTTTTCCCGGTTTCAGTGAGCGCGTTTAATTGATAAAGGGGAATTGTGGCTGTCATAAAAGTCAATATACACGCCGTTGGCCGGCGGCTCGCTACTACCATCAAACCACACTTCCCAACCGGTGGTTTACATAACCCCGCCCCGCTACCGGGCGTACTTCGTCAACCAACTACCGCCTCATGACCGAACTCCAACGCCTGCTCCTCGCCTACGACCGCCACCGCGCCGAGGCCCGCCCCTGCGCCCTGGCCACGGTGGTGGAGGTGCTGGGCTCGGCCTACCGCCGCCCTGGTGCCCGCATGCTCGTGACCGAAGACGGGGAGCTGACCGGGGCCATCAGCGGGGGTTGCCTGGAAGGCGATGCCCGCCAGCGCGCCCGCCAGGCCATTTTTCGGGGCCAGCCGGCGCTGGTCACCTACGATACCCGCGACGAGGACGACCCGCGCCACGGCCTGGGCCCCGGCTGCCAGGGCGTGGTCCGCATCCTGCTGGAGCCTCTGGACTTCACCGCCCCCGATAACCCGGTGGAGCTGCTGCGCGACTTTGCCCGGCACCCCGAGCCAGCCGTGCTGGCGACCGTATTTGAAACCGATGCCTCGGGGCTGAAGGCCGCCGTGGGGCATCGGGTGCTGTTGTCGGCCACTGGCGCGCTGCGCGGCACTCCCCTATCTGAACCGTTGGCGGAGGCAGCACGCGCAACGCTGGAACAAGGCAAGTCGCAGATTCTTGACGTAGAAACCGATGCCGGCCCGGTGCGGGCGCTGCTGGAGGTACTCACGCCGCCGCTGCGCCTCGTGCTATACGGCGCGGGCAACGACGCGCAGCCGCTGGTGCACCTTGCCGCCTCGCTCGGCTGGCACATCACGGTACTGGACGGCCGGCCGAACCTGGCCACCGCCGCCCGTTTCCCGGAGGCCGCGTCAGTACGCATTGTGCCCGTGCGGGAATTGGAGACGCTCGCCCCCGACGCGGGCGCTTACCACGTTTTGCTCAGCCATAATTATGCGTACGATTTGGCCGCACTGCAAACGCTGCTGCCTTCATCGGCTCCTTATATTGGTCTGCTGGGGCCGCGCGCCAAAGCCGGGCGCCTGCTGAGCGAGGAGGAATTGAATTTAGCCGAAGCAGAAATTTCGAATGCGTTGCAAAACCGCCTGCACAGCCCCATTGGCCTGAGCCTGGGCGGCGAAACCCCGGAGGAAATCGCGCTGGCTATTGTAGCCGAAATTCAGGCCGTGAAAAACAATCGGCAGCCCCAGCACCTGCGCGCTACGACAGTTGCCATTCACAACGACTCCCCTAAAGCGAACAGTCCGGCAACGATTGGATTGGGATGAGATTCAGCTGGTGTATTTTGTGAAATGCTGGTCCGAATTCGGGCAGCCCGGCATCACGGAGCCGGCACCCGGTAGCTCAGTGCCAGCCGGAAAGTCAGGCCTTTTTCAATCGGGGAGCTCAGCGGCGTGGGGGCTTTGCCTAGCCCGATGTAGTCGATGGTAGCGGGCCATTGTTCGTCCCTGGCATACACTTCCAGCCGCCGCGTCACCGCGTAGGCGGCAGTGGCCCGAAGCACCCAATGAGTGCTCAAATAAGTTTCGGCAAACAGGCCATAATGCCCCTGCTGGTATTGGAAATACTGGTCATTATTCAGCAGCCGATAAGCGGTATTGATGCCATTCAGGTTGAAGCCGACATTCACCCGAGGCGTGGCGGCGCAGCTGGCCGTGAAGGTGGTGGGCAAGTCGCCAAAAAGCCGCCACCGCTGTCCCAGTTGCCAGTCGAGGCCCAGCAGCAACACATACTGCGGCCCGTAGAACTGCTGCCGGTAGCCCACCGTGAGGCGATAAGCGCGGCGAGCATTGCGGCGGTAGGCGGCCCGTACCACCCCGCCCCAAGTCACGTCGGCCCGGCGCACCTCGCGCAGGTCGGAGTTGAGGGCGGGCAACGCGAGGGCCGTGAGCTCGGTGCCGGGCGACAGGCGCTGGCGGTAGCCCAGCACTGGTGTGATGCCGTACACATTATGCACCTCAAAACCCGGCCGAGGGCCGCTGAAACGCAACGTTTCGAGATTCAGGCCGGCCAATACCGCGCGTGAAGTATCGGCCGCCACGGCCAGGGGCACAATGATATTGGCCCGGAAGACATCACCCCGAAACGTGGCTTCGCTGCCGCGGGCCTGTTTCAGGGGCAATACTTCGTAGCTCAGGCCGATGCCCTCGGCATAGCCTTGCGCCTGGCTGATGGTGGGAATAAGCAAGCAGGCACTGAGCAGCAAGGCCGGCAGCAGGCGGGCGGGTAGAGGTGTAACCACAGAATAGTTTTGGCAGAATTCAGCGACAAATAAAAGCGCAATTATCCAATAGCCAGCGCTCTACTTTTGCAGTTCCGCTTTTTATCAGCTCAACCGATTATTCCCGCTTTTCCGCATGGCGCATCTGCTCCTCATTCATTGCCCCGACGAGCCGGGCCTGGTTTATAAAATCACGGGCGTGTTGTTCAAGCACGGCCTCAATATCATCCGCAACGGCGAATTTGTGGAGCGCGATGGCAACCACTTTTTTATGCGCACCGAAGTAGCCGGCGCGTTCGACCCGGATGCCCTCCAGGCCGATTTGCGCAGGGCACTGCCGCCTTCCGCCGTCATTCGCCTCACCACCAACCAGCCGAAAAACATTGTGCTGATGGCCACAAAGGAGCACCACTGCCTCAGCGAGCTACTAGTGCGCCACGAGTTTGGTGAGCTGAATGCCCGCGTGCTGGCCGTCATCAGCAACTACGAAGTGCTCGGCGACCTCACCCGCAAGTTCAACCTGCCCTTTCACTACCTGCCCCACGCCGACCGCTCCCGCGAAGCCCACGAGGCCGAAGTACTGGCCGTGCTGGCCCAATACCAGCTCGATTTCGTGGTGCTGGCCAAGTACATGCGTATTCTAACCTCCGAGTTCGTGGCGCATTATTCCAACCGGCTCATCAACATTCATCACTCCTTTCTGCCGGCCTTTGTGGGGGCCAGCCCCTATGCGCAGGCCTACGCCCGGGGCGTAAAAATCATCGGGGCCACCGCGCATTTCGTGAACGAGCAGCTCGACCAGGGCCCCATCATCGCCCAGAACGTCATCCCCATCGACCACACCCAGAGCGCCCAAGAAATGGCCCAGGCCGGCCGCGACGTGGAGAAAATTGTGCTCGCCCGCTCCCTCAAAATGGTGTTCGACGAGCAGGTGTTCGTGCACGGCAACAAAACCGTGATTTTTGACTGATTTAGCAATTGACCAGACCAAAAAATGGGCTCCCCACTTGCGTGAGGAGCCCATTTTCCTGTTTGAATATCGCGGGTTTATTCGCCGCGGCGGCGGCCACCGCCGCCCTGGCCGTGGCCGTAGCCCCGGCCCCCGCCGTAACCGCCACCGCCGTGGTTACCTTCGTAATGCGGGCGGTAAGACTGGCGATAGACCGGCCGCACCACCACCGGGCGCGGCGCGTAGTAAGGACGGGCATAGCCGTAGCCGTACCCCGGCTGCACGGGCGGGTAATAGCCGTAATCGGGGCCGTAACCCGGACCAGCAGCAACACAGCCACCCAACATAAGCAGGCTGATACTCAAGGCAAAAATCACTGATTTGGTCTTCATGATATAGACAGCGGGCCAAAACCCGTCGATTTACAGGTGAATGCACTTCTACGTCTGTAAACAAAATGTGGACCAGAATTAGTGCCTTGGAACGGGGTCACCGTTCTGCTTAAGCTTCGGTCGGCAATACGGTTTCGCCGGAATACAGCCGGGCTTTGCCGGGCAGCGTTTTGTGGCGCTCTTTGCCCAGCGCGGCGCTGGGCTCGGGCACCCAGTGGTGGCGGCCGCCGGCCTTTTCGTCGTTGAATTCGGTGGGCGCGGTGCCCGCTTCGGTGCGCTCTTTCCAGGTGAGGTGCTGGGTGTCGTCGTCGGTGCGGTCCATCGTGATGCAGTCTTCCACTGGGCAAACGAGCGAGCACAAGTTGCAGCCGACGCAGTTTTCCTCGATGATTTCGGGCACTCGCGTGTCAGCGTTCAGTTTGATGGCCTGGTGGGCTCCATCCTCGCAGGCCGTGTAGCACAGCTGGCAGCCGATGCACTTATCCTTGTGAATATTGGCCGTCACCTTGTACTTCATGTTCAGGTCTTCCCAGTGCAACACGTTGGGCAGGGCCTTGCCCACCATGTCGTAGATGGTGTTGAAGCCCTTCTCGACCATGTACTGCTCCAGCCCCGACGTCATTTCCCGAATGATGCCGAAGCCGAAATGCATGGCCGCCGTGCACACCTGCACGCTGCTGGCTCCCAGCAGAATATGCTCTACCGCATCGCGCCAGTTCTCAATCCCACCGATGCCCGAGATAGGCAGCTTAATGTCGGGATGCTGGGCGCAGTTTTTTACCATGTTCAGGGCAATGGGCTTCACGGCCGGGCCGCAGTAGCCGCCGTTGCTGCCCTTGCCATCCACAATCGGGTACGGCGCAAACTGGTCCAAATCAACCCCCACGATGCTCTGAATCGTGTTGATAAGCGAAATGGCATCCGCACCACCGCGCCGCGCCGCCATAGCGGGCTCCGTGATGTCCGATATATTGGGCGTGAGCTTTACGATGACGGGCTTGGTGGCCACTTCCATCACCCATTCCACAATCATCTGGAGCACCTTGGGCTCCTGCCCCACCGCCGAGCCCATGCCGCGCTCGCACATGCCGTGCGGGCAGCCGAAATTCAGTTCGAAGCCATCAGCACCAGCATCTTGCGACTGGCGCACGATGTCGTGCCACTCCTGCCGCGTTTGCACCATGAGCGAGGCGATGACGGCGTGGTTGGGAAAGCGCTTTTTCACTTCCTCAATCTCGCGCAGGTTGTCGGCCAGCGGGCGGTCCGAAATCAGTTCAATGTTGTTGAAGCCCACTAGGCGCTTGTCGCGGTAGTTCACGCCGCCATAGCGGCTCGACACGTTCACGACGGGCACACCCAGCGTCTTCCATACCGCGCCGCCCCAGCCAGCATCGAAGGCTTTCATAATCTGGTAGCCGGAATTGGTGGGCGGGGCCGAAGCCAGCCAGAATGGGTTCGGCGATTTAATACCGGCGAAATTTATTGAGAGGTCAGGCATAGTTTATATTCATTAAGAACGGTCATGCAGAGCATTCTGCTTTATGCGCAGAATGCTCTGCATGACGGCCTTTTTTGGCACCGTGAAAAGAGAATTACTTGCTCAAATAAGCGTGAATACCGCGCGCGGTAAGTTTGGCTTCGGCTGCTGCATTTACTACCTCAGCCCCGCCATTCCAGGCATCACCGGAAGCAAAGTATTTCGGGTTGCCAGTCTGCCCGGTGTGAGCATTGGCCATAATGCGGCCCTTGCTATCCAGCTTCAGGCCCGGAATCAGGCTCAGGAATTCCGTTTGTTTGGCTTGGCCGGTGGCTTTAATCACCATGTCGCAATCTTCCACAAACTCGGAGCCGGCAATTTCCCGCACTTTACCATCCTTGGTTTCGGTACGAATGAATTTCACGCCCGCCACATAGCCATTACCAGTAATTTCCACCGGAGCCACGTTGAACAAGCCCTTAACTCCCACCCCTTTGGCCAGGTCGTACTCGAATTCGTAAGCGCCCATTTCATCCTTAGCACGGCGATATGCCAGAATCACGTTCTCAGCTCCGAGACGCGACGATTCCGAGGCGGCGTCCATGGCGGTATTGCCCCCGCCCAGCACAATTACCTTGCGCCCCACCGCTACTGCGTGATGATGCTGCCGCAATTCCGAAATAAATTCCACCGCGCCGGTACAATTGATTTTATCCTCGCCGGGCAAGCCCAACTCGTTGGTTCTGCCGAGGCCAATACCCAGGAAAATAGCGTCGTATTTGTCTTCCAGTTTTGCTAACTCTTCACGCGAAGAAATAGCCGAATTAAAATGCACATTATAGCCGAATTGTGCCTGCAAATAGGCCATTTCGGCCAACGTTTCTTCGTTGGTAATTTTGTACGGAGCCACGCCGTACACCGTCAGGCCCGAAGGCTGCGCTTTGGCTTCAAAAACATCAACGCCATAACCCAACGAGCGCAGCTCGCAAGCAGCAGATATACCAGCCGGTCCGGCCCCAATTACGGCCACTTTCTTACCGTTATCCGCACCGGGACCGAACAGCTTTTCGCCGCTCTTTATCACCTTGGTGGTGGCGTAGCTCTGGAGGCGGCCAATCTCAATCGGCTTCACCTCCTGCAAGTTGTATACACAGGCACCTTCGCACAACACTTCCGTTGGGCATACTTTGCCACAGGCATTACCAAAGTAGTTGGCCTCGTAAATAGTACGCGCCGCGCCGGTATCGTTGCCCGAATTTATCTGGCGGATAAACTGCGGAATATCAATCCCCGACGGGCACGCTTTTATACACGGCGCATCGAAGCAAAAGAGGCAGCGGGAGCTTTCGTAAAGCGCCTCGGTGCGGTTCATCACCGGCTTTAATTGCGCGAAGTTTTCCGCGAATTGCTGCTCAGTGGTAGGTGTAGAAAATTCGGCCATTGGGGCGGGTTAATTCGAATTAGTAGTGAATAAAAAAACGGTCATGCTTCGACTAGACTTAGCATGACCGTTCTTATGTCAGCCAAGCGCCTACAACTCTACCAGTTTCTCGTAGGTTTCGGGGCGGCGGTCGCGGAAGAACTGCCAGGTATTGCGCACTTCCTCAATCATATCGAGGTCGAATTCCGAAATCAGCAATTCATCTTTATACTCATCGGCTTGGGCGATAATCTGGCCACGCGGGTCCACGAAATAGCTGGTGCCGTAGAAGCGGCCCAGGTTCCAGGGCTTCTCTTCGCCCACGCGGTTGATGCAGCCCATGAAATAGCCATTGGCAGCGGCGTGCGCGGGTTGCTCCAGTTTCCAGAGGTACTGCGAGAGGCCGGCCACGGTGGCCGAAGGGTTGTACACGATTTCGGCCCCGTTCAGGCCCAGAATGCGGGCTCCGTCGGGGAAGTGGCGGTCGTAGCAGATGTACACGCCCACTTTGGCGTACTTGGTCTGGAACACAGGGTAGCCCATGTTGCCCGGCTTGAAGAAGAACTTCTCCCAGAACCCGCTGGTATGCGGGATGTGGTTCTTGCGGTACTTGCCCAGGTAGGTGCCGTCTGCATCGATCACGGCAGCGGTGTTGTACAGGAAACCTGCCTGCTCGCGCTCATAGATCGGCACGACCATCA
>JAQBNT010000205.1 GCA_028288445.1 Hymenobacter sp.
GCCGTGCAAAAATCGAACATGAACGTGGGCGGCGACGTGATTGAGAAGAACTCGCAGAGCTACGTGGTGCGCGGCATCGGCCTGCTGAGCAAGCCCGAGGACATCGGCAACATCATCGTGAAGGACGTGAACAACGTGCCCATTCTGGTGCGCAACGTGGCCCAGGTGAACGAGAGCCACGCCCCCCGCGTGGGCCAAGCCGGCCTCGACGACCAGAGCGACGTGGTGGAAGGCATCGTGATTATGCGCAAGGGCGAAAACCCCGCCGAGGTACTGGGCCGCGTGAAGGCCAAAATCGCCGAACTCAACGAAAAGGTGCTGCCCAACGACGTGTACCTCAAAACGTTCTACGACCGCGACGTGCTGATGGACCACTGCACGCACACCGTAATCCACAACCTGATTGAGGGCATTGTGCTGGTGACGCTCATCGTGCTCATCTTCATGGCTGACTGGCGCACGACGCTCACGGTGGGGGTAGTAGTGCCGCTGGCGCTGCTTTTTGCCTTCGTTTGCCTGCGCCTCAAAGGCATGAGTGCCAACCTGCTCAGCATGGGTGCCATTGACTTTGGCATCATCATCGACGGGGCCGTGGTGATGGTGGAAGGAATATTCGTGGTACTCGACCACAAGGCCCACCAAGTGGGCATGGAGAAATTCAACAAGCTCGCCAAGCTGGGCATGATTAAGAAAACCGGCGGCGAGCTGGGCAAGGCCGTGTTCTTCGCCAAGCTGATTATTCTAACCTGCCTGCTGCCCATTTTCGCTTTCGAAAAAGTGGAGGGCAAGATGTTCAGCCCGCTGGCCTATACGCTGGGTTTTGCCCTGATTGGGGCGCTGATTCTGACCCTTACGCTGGTGCCGGTGCTGTGCTCGCTGCTGCTGAACAAGGACGTGAAAGAGAAGAACAACCCGGTGGTGAATTTCTTCGACAACATTGTAACCAGCGCTTTCAGCTTTACTTATCGCAATAAGCTGCTCAGCTTCGGGGTGACGATGGCCATCGTGGTGGCTGGGCTTTACTCGTTCAAGCTGCTAGGCTCGGAGTTTCTGCCGGAGCTGAACGAGGGCGCGCTGTGGGTGGAAACCAAGCTGCCGATGTCGTCCTCACTGACCGAGACGAACAAGATGGCGGCCAACTACCGCCGTATCCTGCGCTCGTTCCCGGAAGTGACATCGGTGCTGAGCCAGACCGGCCGCTCCAACGACGGCACCGACCCTTCGGGCATCTACTACGTGCAGGCGCAGGTCAACCTCAAGCCCAAGGAGGAGTGGAAGCGCAACATCACGAAGGAGCAGTTGATTGACGAGATGGATAAGAAGCTGAAGGAGTACCCCGGCATCATTTTCAACTACTCGCAGCCCATTATCGACAACGTGGAGGAGGCCGTGGCTGGCATCAACGCGGCGCTGGCCGTGAAGATTTTCGGCAACGACCTCAAGGAGCTCGACGGCAAGGCCAACGAGGTGATGAAGGTGCTCGGCAACGTGCGCGGCGTGAAGGACCTGGGCATTCTGCGCAACCTGGGCCAGCCCGAAATGAGTGTGCGCCTCGACCAGACCCGCATGGCCGCCTATGGCGTGCAAACCGCTGATGCCCAAACGGTGGTGGAAATGGCTGTGGGCGGCAAGGCCGCCACCCAGATTTACGAAGGCGAGCGCAAGTTCGACGTGACGGTGCGCTACCCCAAGCAGGACCGCGACACGGAAGGCAAAATCGGCGAGCTGCGCGTGCCCACCATTCGGGGCGGCAAGGTGGCGCTCAAGGAAATTGCCACCATTAAAACCGAGAACGGCCCGGCTTTCGTGTACCACGATAACGGCCAGCGCTTTATCGCCGTGAAATTCTCCATCCGTGACCGCGACATGGGCTCGACCATCGCCGAAGCCCAGAAAAAAATGGACCAGACCATCAAGCTCGGCAAGGGCTACCGCATTGAGTGGGCCGGCGAGTTTGAGAATCAGGTGCGCGCCACCAAGCGGCTGAGTCAGGTAGTGCCGGTATCGCTGGTCATCATCTTCATCCTGCTGTTCATCACCTTCGGCAACGGCAAAGATGCCGCGCTGGTGCTGGCTAACGTGCCGTTTGCCCTCATTGGTGGCATAGCAGCGCTGCACATCACGGGCGTGAACTTCTCTATTTCGGCCGGTATCGGCTTCATCGCGCTGCTCGGGATATGTATTCAGAACGGCATCGTGCTGATTACCGTGTTCAAGGAAAACCTGCGCAAAAAGATGAGCCTCGCCGACAGCCTGCGCCTGGGCGTGGCCTCGCGCGTGCGGCCCGTGGTGATGACGGCCCTCATGGCCATGATTGGGCTGTTTCCGGCGGCGCTCAGCACTGGCATCGGGTCCGAAACGCAGAAGCCACTGGCCATCGTGGTCATCGGCGGGCTGGTGACGGCCACGGTGCTCACGCTGCTGATTTTCCCGCTGATTTTTGCCTTCTTCTACCGCGAAATGCACCAGGACGGGCCCGCGCCCAAGCGCGTGGAGGAGCGGCCGGTGCTGGTGGGGGCGTAGCCTGGCCCTGCTTTTTGGAGAGGTGAGGCTAACGTCTGCGCACTTTGTCTAACAATGCCACGGCCTCCGGTGCGGTGCCCGTTAGCAACACGCCGGTGCCGTAGAGCACCGTGAGCACGCCGCCGCGCATGAGCAGCGTCAGCCAGGCGTTGCCGGTTTCGGGCAGCACCCAGGCGATGAATCCGGCCACGGCCGCCACCGCCAAAATGCGCCCAATCTGGCCATCGAAGGGCTGCATGCCGTAGTTGCGCCACACAAACCACGTCCGAATAGTGTTGATGCTCACCAGCGCGATGCAGTAAGCGAGGGCCGCCCCGTCCAGCTTCAGGCGCGGAATCAGCAGCCAGTTCAGCGCGACTACGGCCGCTGCGAGCGAGATATTAAACACCAAATCAAAGCGGTAGCGCGGCGATGTGGCCACGATGATGCCGTTGACGCCCGTAATGCCATCAAACAGCCGGCCGGCCAGTAGCAGGAGCACGGCCGTGGTGCCCACCGCATACTCGGGCCGGTGAATAAGGCCGTATATGAAGTTGAGATTCAGGCCAATACCTAATGCCAAGTAGCAACCCAATAGCGTATTGATGCGGGTGCTGCGGCGGTAGAAGTCGGCCATCTTGGCCATGTTGCCTTCCTTCCAGTATTCGGCAATGAGCGAAAAGGCCGTCTTGTAGAGGGCCCGGAAGGGTAGGACCAGGGCCGTGCTCACATTGGTGGCAATGAGGTAAACCCCGGCTGCGGTCAGGCTGACTTTAGCGCCCACCATCAGGCTATCGATGTTGAGCAGCACCGTGCCCGAGATGTTGCTCAGCAGCACGAAAGCCCCAAAACCCAGCATCTCGCGTAGCGGCTTGATGCGTAATGCCTCCCGCGTGGGCCGCAGATGCAATTCGCCAATGGCGGCCAGATAGATGGCCAGCAGCACCGCCACCACCGCGTAGGCCCCCACGTAGGCCAGCACGAAGCCGTGGAAGCTGATAACACCTTGGTTGTAAGCCACGGCGGCCCCCACCAGCATCAGCCGGAGCAGGATTTCCTGGCAAAAGGAGGAAAAGGACGTGTGGTAGAGTGAACGCAGGTACGCATCCTGCAACGAGCCCAACATGATGCAGCCCGCCAGCGCAATGGCCGCCAGGTAGTGCGGCGAAAGCAATTCAGCATCGCCCTTGGCGTACCATTGCAGCAGCAGCGGCTTGCCCACCAGCATGGCCAGCGCCACCACCACAAAGCCCAGCAGCGGCGGCCCCAGCAGCAGCGGAAAGAAGCCCGCGTGGTTGCGCCCCTGGTTCCGAAAAAATGGAAAATACCGGATGCCCATGTTGGCGAACCCGAAGGAAGCCACCTGGGCCCCAATGGTAGCCATGGGTAGCAACACGCTGGCCGTGAGGCCAATTTGGGCTGGTGAGAGCAGGCGCGGCAGCACCAAGATGGTATTGGCAAAGCCGATGGCCAGGCCGACGTAGGAAATCAGGGTGTTGCGGATGCCCTGGCGCTGAACGATGCCCAATTAGGAGAAATGTAAAAGTTGTAGCACATGCTTCAGCTTGTGCCCGATAATAATGCACAAGCTGAAGCATGTGCGACGGGCCTCAAAGTTCGGCCACAATCTGGCTTCCGGTGAGAAAAGCCGCCCCGCGCTGTTGCAAGTAGCCCATGATTTCGGCAAACTGACGCGGGCCGGTCACTTGGTTGGCCGGGTCGAAATGGTCGTTGTGCCAGAGCACGGTGGCCACTCCGCCAAACCGTTCAATCTCCTCAAACATCGGCCGGAGTGCGGGTAGAATTTCCTCGGGTTTCAGCTGCAAGTAGTTGGGATGGTGCAAGGTAGCGTCCATCACATTGAGCGGGATTTCCAGGAAATTACATGCCGTGCCCGTTGAAAAGTTGAAGGGGTAAAACGCTAAACAGTAGGAGTTGCGAAAGCCGAAATGCTCGGCAAAGCCTAGCGTAGAATCATAGGTGAAGCAGCCACTGGCCTCTACCAATGCGGGGGTCGTGCGGGGCTCCCAGCACAGGTAGTGGAAGCGCAGGCCGTCACCGTCCGGTTTCAGAACTGCTTTTTCATGGTTGAGTCGGACAGACTCCGCCGCAGTGCCGATGCTGCCATGTAGGCCAATTTCGAAGCCCTGTTGCTGGAGCTGATGCAGGCGCTGGCGAAGGGCTGTGTTAAGGGCGTAGTCGGCATTCGGCGTGCCATTGGCACCCTTCCGAAGTTCTGGCAACATGAAAAAAGTAGAATCCGCGCCGTATTTCGTCACGGTGTCGGCTACGTTTTCCAAGTTGTCCCAGGCATCGGGCTGCGTCAGGTGGCTCCACAGCTGCTGGCCGAAACGCAGAAGCCGGCCCTGCTTCAGCGCAGCTTTGGCGGGTGCTTTCCAGGCACTGCGCAGGTTGTCGATGTCATGGGTGATGAAGGCCGTGAAAGGAGCCGTGCAGTCCCAGCGCCGGGGCTGCAGTGGCTGGCCGGTGACGTGCTCCACCGCTGTTTTCAGCACGTCGAAATAGTAGTTCACCACCGGCAGCGCCACGAAGTTGTAGCGCTTCTGGACGCTGGCCGCATAGGGAAACCGCCCGTGTCGGTCGCGTGCATCAGCGAAATATTCCTGCCAGCCGCTGAGCAGGTAGAAAGCCGCCGAAACGACATCAGCGTTGATGATGACGCGGCCGGGATGCCGGGCAAGCAGTGGCGCTTCGGGCTGGCTGTCGAAGAAAAATGGCACCTGCTGCCCGGCCCAGTCGCGGTGGTTCGGGGCGGCTGGGTAGGGGCTTTGGGAAAGGAAAAAGGTGCCTGCCAGGTCAGCTACTTCGATGGCCCTCTGGCTGCCGACGTAGCCAATCAGCTCCGACGGTACGGCCACATAGGCCATCTGAAAATGCCGCAACACATAAGCCAGTCGCATTTCGGCCGAAACCGGAATGGCACTTATCGGGGGCAGAGCAGTGGCCGGTGACATGACTGGGAATTGTGTAAAACTGGTCGAATATCAGCTGGTTGTGCCGGATTGATTCAGCCAGTTGTTTAGCAGTGAAGCGGTGCGTGATTGGCTTCGGCCTTCGTCGGGTGTGCCCAGCGTGGCGTTGTAATAAGCGGCGCGGAGATAGAGGTCGGCGGGCTTTTGCAAGGCGTAGCGGCGCAGCGCCGCCGCCAGCTCGGCGGGCGTATCAGCACGCTCTACGAGGCCTCGGGCGGCATAGCCGTAGTAGTCGTTGGTGAGGGCAAATGTGCCGAAGCGAAAGTAGATGCTGGCCACGTTCAGCAGGGTAGCTTCGAGGTGGGTGGAGGTGTCGGCGGCCACCAGCGCATCCTGCCGCAGCAGGAAATCGAACACGTTTTCCTGGCGGGCGCTCGACCATTGCAACGCCGGCAGCAGCTTCCGCAGCGGCTCGAAGTCGCGGCCGTCGCTGGGGTGCGGGCGCATGGTGAAGGTGAGGTCCGGCAACTCGCGCAGCAGGTACACCAGCGTGTCGACTAGGGCCGGCATGGGGTCGTGGATGTTGCAGGCAATGCCAACGCGGCACACGGCCGGCGCGGTGTTTTTCTGGTTGAGGTAGGCATCGGCCTTGGGCATTCCTACCAGCTCCACGCGGCCCTGCACAGGGCCGCAGAGGCGGTACTTGTCCAGCGCATCCTGGCCTTCCAGCAGGCTCAGGTCGAAGCCCAGGGGCGGGAAGTTGGCACTCACGCTGGCGTGCTGCACGTAGGCTGTGGGCACGCCCTCGGCGCGGCAGGCCAGCAGCAGGGAGCGGGTGTCGTCGTTGTGGTCGTTGGAGAATATCACGGCCCGCGGCCGGTAATGGCGCAGCGCCCGCCGGTACACTTCGTAGTAACCGATGGCGTAGAAAATGAAGTCGAAAAACCGCCACGCCCGGCCGCCGTCCGTTTTCAGCAAGCCAAGAAAAGCTAGTGGGAATTGCCAGTAATACAGCAGCTTGCTTCGCAATGACAGCCGGTTTACCGCCGCGTTATACCGCCCAACGTTCTTGCCCTGACCCGCTACCAGCACGGCATCCGGCCGGGCGTGTTGGATGAACTCCAGCGCGTCGTAGTTGTTAGCACTCACCACGTAGAGCCACACCTTGCCGCGCAGGTCGTCGCGGTTTTTTATTGGCCGAAGGATATTGCCCACCAGCCGCAGGCCCGCGTAGCCCAGCACCCGCGCCAGCCGCTTCACCGGGTTAGCCGGCGAAATATCGGCCAGCGCCGCCGGGGGCAAAGACGCGAATATGGCTGTAAAGCGCAGCTGCAGAATGTCGCGTAGGCGCGGAATGAGCGGCAGGGTTGGCACCGGCATTACAGCGCCTCCCAGGTCAGCGGGGTGCCGGATTTCAGGTCTTTGACGGCCTTGCGGCCCAGCACCACGTCCCAATGGCGCGGCCACAGGCCATCACCGGGCCGAATGATTTTCAGGTTGTCCGTTGTAAATTCCTCGCCCGCCGCGATGGGCTTGGCCACGTAGATGCTGCGCTTGTAGAGACGGCTTTTCTCCTCACCGGTCTGGATACAGAGCTGCACCGTGCCCAGCGCCTGATGGGCACGCTCGGTTTCTTCCACCAGGCTTTTCAACTCGTGCGGCTCCAGCGAAAACGCGGAGTCTACGCCCCCTTCGGCGCGGCTTAGGGTGAAGTGCTTTTCGATGACGCAGGCACCCAGGGCCACGGCGGCCACGCTGGCACCCACGCCCATGGTGTGGTCGCTCAGGCCGATGGGGCAGCCGAAGGTTTCGGCCAGCACCGGGATGGTACGCAGGTTGGTGTTGGCCGGCGAGGCGGGGTAGGTGCTGGTGCATTTCAGCAGCACAAGTTCGTGGCAGCCGGCTCCGCGCAGCACCCGCACGGCATCGTCAATCTCGGCCAGGGTGGCCGCACCGGTGCTCACAATCACGGGTTTGCCGGTGGCGGCTACTTTGCGTAGCAGTGGCCAGTGGGCGTTTTCAAAGGACGCAATTTTGTAGGCTGGCACGTCCAGCGACTCCAGAAAATCCACGGCTGTCTCATCAAATGGCGAACTGAAAGCCAGCATGCCATGCTGCCGGGCGCGCGCAAACAACTCGGCGTGCCACTCCCACGGCGTGTGTGCTTCCTCGTAGAGCTTGTATAAGTTCTTGCCTTCCCACAGCGACTGGCCTTCCTCGTCGATGGCGAAGCCGGTGTCCATCGTGATGGTATCGGCGGTATAGGTCTGGAGCTTAAGGGCATCAACGCCGGCGGCGGCGGCGGCATCTACCAGGGCCAGGGCACGCTCCAGGCTCTGGTTGTGGTTGCCGGACATTTCGGCGATGATAAACGGCTTGTGCGCGGGGCCAACCGGACGGCCGCCGATGGTAATTTCGGTCATGATTTTAGGGATGCGAATCGGAAGCGCAAAGGTACGGTAGCGTAGACTCTGCGAGTCTGCGCCCGAACGAGTTCCTCCAAGCGCGGACTCGCAGAGTCCACGCTACAGTTCATCCAGTGTCTGAATGCTTCGGTCGGCATCATGCGCCGCATCGGCTTCTAAATGAGCGTAGTTGCCCCGTATAATGCGTATGGTTTTGAACCCCAGTGGTTTGATGCCCACGAAATCCTTGCGAACGTTGTCGCCCACGTAGGTCACATCTTCCGGCATCACGCCTTCGCGCTGGCAAATCAGCTGGAATACGTGCGGGTCGGGTTTGGCGCGGTGGCGGCCGTAGCGGTTGGTGAGGTAGGCATGACGCACCCGGCCGGCCAGGTGCAGGGCCGCCACTTTGCGTGCCTGCACTTCCTTGTGGCCATCCGTCACGATGTAAAGCGGCCAGTCTGCGAAGCGCATCAGGCAGCGCTCGGCATCGGGGAATAAACTCAGGATGGGCCGGTGCTGCCGGTAGGTGCGCAGGCAGGCCGCCACCAAGGCCTTGCTCCAATGGCCGTGCTGACGCAGCACGTTATCAAATACCTGGCCCCGGCCTTGTGCGGTTTCCTCCGCAATCATGCCGGCTGCCAGGGTTTCGGCGGGCACGCCCAGCCGCGGGCTCAGAAAATCCGCCACGGCCCGGAAGCCACTGTGCACGTAGCTTAATTCGGGATAAAGCGTGTCGTCGAGGTCGAAAACGAGAACGGGCATGGTGGCTATTGCTGGGGAGAAACCGGCAACACTACATCCGTGGCCATCCGCACCTGGCGCAGCGGTCCCGCTACCGGCCGGAACGGAAACTGCTGCAAATCAGCCCCGGATGCTTCCTGCAAAAACCAGAAAAACGAGTCAACCCCCGCCGCGATGCCCAGCGTAGAAGCCCCCCCGAAGCGGCTGTTGCACTCGATGATGTGCAAGCCGCCGTCCGGCGTAAGCAGAGCTTGCAGCACAAACGGGCCATACAGGCCCAACTGTTCGACGATGGGCGTGAGGCGGGCCAGCAGCTGCGGGTCGGAGAAAGTCGTGGTCACCTGCGACTCGCCGTGCACCACCACGTCACGGGTGCGGGCTACCATGCCGTGCACCCGGCCGGCGCGGCTCACGTAGCCATCCACGCTGATTTCGCGGCCCTGAATGAAGGGCTGGAAGATGGGCTCGGTCAGGTTTTGGGCATGGGCCACGGCGGCGGCGTAGGGCAGGTTGAGGCCCAGGCTGAGTGAGCCGGCACCGTGCCGCTCCTTCACCACAAAGGCGGCGTTGGGGGTGGGCTGGTCACCGGCCAGCGCGTCGATGCTGAGGCTGGTGGGAATGATGGGTAGTCCGGCCGTCCGGCCGAAGGTGCTGAATTCCAGCTTGTCGAGGCAGCGCTGCACGGCTTCGGGCGGGCTCACCAGTACGGCAATGCCGGCAGCGGCCAGGGCGGCACGGTGCCGGCTCCAGAAGGCCAGCTCACCGTCGCGGGTGGGGATGATGCGCGTGATGCCCTGCGCCTGGCAATGGCTGATGATGGCGGACAGGTGCTCGTCAGTCGTCATGGGCATCACCCAGCTTTCATCCGTGAAATGAAAGCCGAGGGCCTGCGGGTTGAGGTCGCCGCCAACTATTTTGATGTCGGGGTTCAGGCGCTTGGCGGCGTTTTTTACCGCGTGGGTCAGCGGCACCTTGGCCGAAATGCTGCTGATGAGAACGTGGCCTGACCCCTTAGCAGCAGCCGTTTCAGCCGCGGCCAAGGCGTCTTGGCGGGCGCGCTCAAAGGCGATGATTTCGGGAATGGCTACTTCAAGCGTAGTCGGGGGCAGCCAGTCTATCTGGCTCGACCACAAAGTCATATCAGCCTGTGAGGCTTCAAAGGGAATGTCAGAGGCTACGTAGCTGGCCCGCATTCCGGGGAAGTTTTGCTTCAACACTTCCACCACGTCGGCTACGCGGCGGGCGCGACCGGTGCCCAGGTTCACGAGGCCGGTCACGGTTTCGGCGGCGGCCAGGCGGAGCAGCCCCTCGGCCGTGTCGGCGGCGTAGAGGTAGTCGAAAAACGACTCGGCCCCATACACCGTGATTTCCTCGCCAGCCAGCAGCATCCGCACCCAGCGCGAGGTGATATCGCGCCCGTTGCGCCCGTAGCCCCGGTAGATACGCGGGGCCACCGTGCTGAACTGCTGCGCCCGAAACGTGTCTAGAAAGCGCAGCTCGATTTCGTGGGCCAGCTTGGCCATGCCCGTCAGGTTGCGGGGTAGGATGGGGTCGGTTTCGCGCAGGCTGCGGGGCGCGGCCGGCACCTCCGTGAAGTTGTAGAGCGCGGGGTCGTAAATCAGGTAGCTGGAAGCAAACACCACGCGGCGCAATGAAGGCAGGTCCTTTTGCACCGTCATGAGGTGGTGGCTGAGCCGCACGTTGTGCCGGAAATTCTCCTCCCAGAAGCCATAGGTTTCGGTGGAACGCTCGAAGGTGGCGGCGAGATGGATGAACAAATCGGGCGCGAAATCCGCAATTTCCGTCTCGGAGAGGAAGTTCAAATCGCCCTGCCGGTACTGGAACCGGGCCGGAAAATCGGCCGGACGCGGCTTGATATCACCGACTAATACCTGAACATCATTGTTCAACGAAGCCAGGCGGCGCGTCATTTCCTGACCAATCACACCGGCCCCGCCGCTGATGAAAATTCGTTTAAAGGGCAGTTCCAAAGGCTGTGGCATAGTCGGCGGCCAGTTGGCCGTGCATCAGTGAGTCGGTAAAAGTACCCGGCGCGAGCTGGATGTGCTGCCGCAAACGGCCTTCCAGCCGAAAGCCTGCTTCTTCCAGAATGGCAATGTGGGCAGGCCGGATATCGTAGGTTTCGGTGAACAAGCGGTTGAATTTCAGGCCCTCAAACGCCACCTGGCCCAGCAGGCGCAGGTGGGCCAGAAAATCAGCGCGGTACGTGGCCGCATCGCCCGCCCGCGTGGGCTCTACCAGAAACGAAACCTCGGCGCGCAAATCCGGCCAGGAGATGTGGACCAAGCCGCCGTAGGCAATCAGAATATCTTCATGCAGCAGCGAGAACAGTAACTGGCCGGGCTTTTCCTGCTCGAACAACGATAATACTACGCGCTGAAAATAAGTATCTTGCTGCTCCGCCGTGAGCGGTGTGGCCTGGCGTAATACTTCCAGTTGGGCATTGCGCCAGGCCCGGATGGGCTCCCGGTCCTCGCAGCGGATGGGGACGAGGCAGTAGGCTCCGTAGCGGTATTCGGTTTGCGGAAGGGGGCGGTAGGTGGGCACAGTTAAAGGTGAAGGCACGGTCATGCGGAGCGCAGTCGAAGCATCTCTACCGCAATAGTAAATGAATTACTTACCCGGTGTAGATGCTTCGACTGCGCTCCGCATGACCGTTTCAAAAAGAAATTACACCACCAAATAAGAAATCAGCGGATTGAGTGGGCTGCGACGCAGGGCGTAGTTGGCCACCCCAAACACTTCATCAAATGCCAGCGTCTCGCCGGGAAACTCGGGGCAGTTCAGCTCATCGAAGGCCACGATGGCCCCTTTTGTCAGGCGCGGGCGGATGGCTTCGAGGCAGGCCTTGGTGGGGGCGTAGATGTCGAAATCGAAGTAGGCGAAGGCGATGACGGTTTCGGGGTGGTCGCGCAGGTAGCGGGGCACGGTTTCGGAGGCATCGCCGGCCACCAACTCAAACTTACGCTTGTGCGGGATGGGGCTGTCGGCCTCGTGCAGGGCCAGGATTTGGGTGAGGTACTGCTGATAGTTTTCGGTCACGCCGTAGTCGCCTTCCTTCACCAGCTGGCCGTCCTTGGCATCCACCGATGGAAAGCCGCCGAAGGTGTCGAATCCGATGATTTTGCGGTTGTAGTTGAACGGCTCGTAGATGCCGCGCAGGGCGTGCATCAGCGCGAGGTTCTGGCCCCAGCGCACGCCGAATTCCATGGCTACGCCGTGCACCGGGATGATTTGCTGGTAGAGCTCGGTGAAAAACAGTAGGCGCGAAAACGTCTGCCGGTTCAGGTACAGGCCCAGGTTGTTGAGCAACTCGGTGTTCGGAATCGGCGACTCGCGCAGGGTTTGGGCGAAGCCTTCGCGGCGCGACTGCTCGGGCGCGGAGGCCCCGCTGAGCACGGAAATAGGAGAGGACATAGGTATAATTAGGGCGTGTGCCGACGCTTAGGCCGGCTGCAAAAATGCAACAATACTGCGGCCCAGCCCAACGCCGGCCAAGGCCTCGTAATAAGCAGCGACGGCCGGCAGGGGGGCCGTGTGCAGTAGGAAATTATCCTGCGCCAGTCGGGAGCGGTGGGCACCTTTGCCGGCCGCGCGGTCCATTACGTAGTTGGTAGCTGGGTTTAATAGGTTCAGGTCAATGGGCTGGTCCCCAATGACTTTTGCAACGTGCCAACTGGTAGCTTTGGCCAGGTTGCGCAGGCCGGGCTGGGTGAAATAGGAGAGGTGGTCGGGCAGCACGACCCAGAAAGGCCGGTCGATTTGGCCGGTGTTCAGCAGGTGTTGTTGCAGGGCCGAAAAATCGTTGGGCACGTCCACCACCAGTACGCCGTTGGGCTTCACCAAGGCCCGGCACTGGCGTAGCAAGTCGGCCGGTTCCAGAACGTGTTCCAGCACGTTGTCGAGCCAGAGCACGTCGAACTGCTGGCCTGTTCCCACCAGTTTTTGCACCTCCTCATACAGGTCGCCGGTGCGCAGTTTTGCCCGCAGCGCCGGATGAAACTTCTCTACGCTGAAACTGCTGAAATCCAGCCCCAGCACGTCCCAGCCGTTCCGCTGGAAGTAGTCCAGCGCCCAGCCCTCGCCGCAGCCGATGTCGAGGAAGGAGCCGGGGCCGTCGGCCTCGCGCAGCTGCTCCAGCACCCAGTGGCGCAGGCGCAGCTTGCCTTCAATGTGCTCCAACTCCTCAGCTGGGTACTCGGGCTGGTAGGTGGTCAGGTTTTCCTGGTAGTAGCGCCTGGCGTAGTAGTCGCGCAGCTCGGCCGGGGTCGGCTTGTCCTTGATTTCGTAGAAGCCGAACTCGTTCTGGCGAATGGTATCGGGCAGGGTCATGTAGTTTTTTGCTCGATGTGCGCGTTCAGGGCCATTATTTCAGGATGGGCTTCGAGCAGGGCCAGCAGGTCGGCCACATCGAGTTGGTCGGCGTGATGCTGTTCGATAAGCGCCTTCAGCACGGCGTAATCCTCGGCCGTATCCAGCGTGATGCGGAAGCGGCTGAAGTCGCCGCCGGGCCACACCTCGTCGCGGTAGATGACGCGGCCCGCTGTGGCCGGATTGGCTTTGAGGTAAGGCGTAACGTGCTCCCGCTCATAAGGCAGCGTGGCGTTGGCGTAGGCTTCAGCCAGCATCTCCATCGAGAAAATCTCGAAATCCAAGCCGCGGGGGAAGGTACGCACGATGGAATTGGAGCGGTACACCAGCGGATTGCCCTCGGCCAGATAACACTCTACGGCGGCCCCAATCAGCGGGCCGTCCACCAGCGGGCAGTCGGAAGTGACGCGCACGATTACGTCGAGGCCGAATTTTTTGGCCGTTTCGTAGTAGCGGGCCAGCACGTCGGCCTCGCTGCCCCGATGGTATGGGATGCCGTTGGTTTCGGCGTAGGCGGCCAGCACGTCATCGGTCGGTTCGGTGGTGGTAGCCAGGTAGATGGGCAGGCCGCTTTGCGCGGCGCGGGCTACGTGGTAGTCCAGCAGCGGGCGGCCAGCGGCGGGCAGCAGCACCTTGCTGGGCAGTCGGGTGCTGTCCATTCGCACCTGCGAAATAATGCCGGCGCGCTGCATTAGACGGATATTTTTTCGAGTAGGTACACTACGTCCTGGTTGCCGCGCTCAGCGTCGTTGATGTAGGGGTAGAGCTTCTGTTTCACCAGCCGGAGGTTGGGGAATTCGTTCAGGAACACCTGCGCAAAGTCTGTTTTCCACAGAAAGCCGTCGTTGCCGCGGTACTTGATGGACGTGGTTTCGGGGGCGTAATACTCGTAGCCCATGATGTAGCGGCGTGAGGTGCGCACCATCTCGCCCATGATGCGCGGCAGGTCGTCGGGGGCAATGTGGATGAGCACGCCGTTGGTGCAGGTCACGTCGAAGTAGTTGTCCTTGAAGGGCAAATCGAAGCCGCTGCCTTGCAGGATGTTCACGCCGCGTACGAAATCGCGGGCTTTTTCTACGGCATATTGCTGCAGTTCAACGCCGTATAGATTAGTGAAGCCGGCGGCTTGCAGGCCCACCAGTTGCATCCCGGTATTGCAGCCCACTTCCAGAATCCGCGCTTCGCGGGGCAGCTCGCCGAGGAATTCGGCGTTCATTTCCAGCTTGGTGTGGCCGTAGAGGTCGCGGTAAAAAGCGTTCCACTCATCGAGCGGGCGCGAGTTGCGGTCGGTGTATTCGCGGCCGAAATCGCCGGACCAGAAATCTTCTTGTTGGGTGTGCTGCAAAATCAATGAAGAATGAGGAATGAGGAATGAGGAATGAGGAATGAAGTCAAAGGCCAGAAGATGCCAGCCACTTGCCATCATTGACCGCGCCAGCAATTCTTCATTCCTCATTCCTCATTCCTCATTAAAAAGTCTTTGATGCACGCTACCACGTAGGCTTGTTCCTCGTCCGTAAGCGTGGGGAAGAGCGGGATGCTGAGGCAGTGAGCGTAGTAGGTTTCGGCCAGCGGGAAGTCCCCGGCTTTCCAGCCCAGGTCTTCGTAATAGGGCATGCGGTGCACCGGGATGTAGTGCACCTGCGTGAATATCTGCTTGGTTTTCAGGAAGTCGTACAGGCCTTTGCGGTCGGCTATTTCGATGACGTAGAGGTGGTAGGCGTGGCCGGGGCGGCTGGGGGCCAGCACAGTGAGGCCGGGCACCTGGGCAAAGGCGGCATCGTATTGCGCGGCCAGCTGGCGGCGGCGGGCCAGGCCCTCATCGGCGCGGACGAGTTGGCTAAGGCCGAGGGCGCAGTTGAAATCGGGCAGGCGGTAGTTGTAGCCGAGCTCCTGCATTTCCATGTACCAGCCGCCGTCGGGCGCGCGCCGCAGGTCGGCCGGGTCGCGGGTGATGCCGTGGGTGCGCAGGCGCAGCAGGTGATGAAACAGCGCCTCGGAGTTGGTGGTAATCATGCCGCCCTCGCCGGTGGCAATGTGCTTCACCGGGTGGAAGCTGAAGATGGCAAGGTCAGCGAAATTGCCGTTGCCGCAACGCTGCTCCTGGCCTTTCGAATCGATAAAAAAGCCGCCGGGCGCGTGGCAGGAATCTTCAATTATCCAAAGGCCAAACTCATCGGCCAGTTGCCGGGCTTCTTCAAGATTCACGGCTAGGCCGGCGAAATCCACCGGAATCAGGCCCGTGAAATGGCCTTGCGGGTGCGCTTCTAGAATCTCCCGCACCTTTCCCAAATCAATCAGGCCCGTGGCCGGGTCGATGTCGGCAAAGTGGACTTCGCCGCCGCAATAGCGCACGCAGTTGGCCGAAGCCGAAAAGGTGAGCGGCGTGGTGATGACGCGCTGGCCGGGCTGCACGTTCAGGGCCAGGGCGCAAAGGTGCAATGCCGCCGTGCCGTTGCTCACGGCCACGGCGTAGCGAGCCCCCACGTAGGCAGCAAACTGCTTTTCAAACTCGGCCACGGTGGGGCCTTGCGTCAGGTAGTCGGCGTGCAGGGCGGCCGTGACGGCGGCAATGTCGGCGTCGGTGATGTGTTGGCGGCCGTAGGGGAGTGGCCGGGTGGGTTCAAAGCTCATGCAACCCAAAGATAGGCGGCCGGCTCCTAGCGGTAACAAAGCCCGGACATGATTATGTTCGCACCCTCATTGCAGCTACCCGCTATGAAACACGGTTTAGGATTGATTGTCGGCCTGTTAATTTGGCTTTTGCCGATAGGAGCCCGGGGCCAGGGCGAATACTCCAATTGGTTTTTTGGCCAGCGGGCCGATTTGCATTTTGCGGCAGGAGTGCTTCCGCAGGCTTCGTTGAGCAGTGCCATGCCCGCGCCCAGCGGCTGCGCCACGCTCAGCGACGCGGCCGGCAACCTGCAGCTGTACACCAACGGCGACCAGGTGTGGAACCGGCAGCACCAGCTCATGGCCGGCAGTCAGGGATTGGGCGGGCGCACCCAGGTGGCCCAGGGCTGCGCGGTGCTACGCGTGACGGGCAGCTCCAGCCCGCTGGCTTATATTTTCACGCAGCTCACGGCGCAGCCGTCCTTATACTATGCTACGGGTACGCCCGTGGCGACCGAAGTGCAGCTGAGCGGGGCCAGCGGCCTCGGCCAAGTGGCGCGTACCAACCAGCCCGTGGTGGCCGATACCGTTCTGCAGCGCCTGGGCGAATCCCAATTCTCACCGTATCAGGCGCTGATACGCCACGCCAATGGCCGCGACTGCTGGCTGCTGATGCGCCTGCACGAGCAAGGTGTTTTCCTGGCCACGCTGATTGACGGGGCCGGACAATGGCCCTGCGCCCGCACGGTGGTGAGCCGCGTGTTCCCGCGCCGAATAGCGTCGGCGGCTACCTGGGGCGGGGCCCTGGTGGCGGCCCCCGATGGCCATTCAATTATCTACAATGATGTGGCCCTTACGTATTTGCTTCAGTTTGACCCGGCCACTGGCCGTGTGAGCGCGCCGCAGCTGCTCGCTTATCCGGCCCTGACGCTGCCCAGCAGCAGCGGTTTCAACCCGTATTGCCTCGGCGTGTGTTTCTCGCCCGACGGCTCCCGGGCGTATGTGAACCGGCTGTACGAAGGTGCCACCAGCAACGGCTACGGCTACTCGGGCATCCAAGTGGTGCAGTTTGACCTGGTGGCCGGCAACCCGGCGGCTGTGGCCGCATCGGGTATCGACATTTATAGCGTGGTGGCCCGGAGCATCGACAACCGACTGCCCTGGTATCCACAGCGCGGCCTCGATGGCATTATCTATTATGCCGTGCCCGGTGCGGCGGCGCTCGATGCCATTCTGCAGCCCAATGCCCGGGGCAAGGCCTGCCGCTACGCGCCCGCCTACCAGACGCTTTCGGGCCGGACTTCCAACCAAGCCCTGCCCACGCAGCCCAACGACGTGAACCTGGGGTCGTTGCTGCAAACGACTGCTGCTTTTGGCTGCGTAGGGCAAGCCGTGCTGCTGCAAGCCAATGCCGGGGGCAATGGAGCCGCTACCGATTCCCTGCGGTGGGACCTGGGCAATGGCCGGGCAGTAGTCAATACGCCATTGGCCACTACGTCCCTCACGGTGGCGTACGCCGCGGCCGGCACCTTCACGCTGCGCATCGAGCGGATTCGAGTGGGCCAGGTAGTGGCTACGGCCACGGCCGCCGTGCGCATCAGCCCAGCCCCCAGTGTGCGGCTGGCCCAGGCCGCCGATACCGCAGGCTGTGCCCCGCTCAGCCTGCGGCTGTCGGTGGGGGTGCAGCCGGCCGGCAGTGTTTTTAGTTGGCAGGATGGCAGCTCCGGCCCCACGCTGCTGGCCACCAAGCCCGGACCGTACTGGGTCGATGTGCAGAATGCGTCGGGCTGCACCGTGCGGGCCACCGTGGAGGTGAAAGAGCGCGCTTGCGGTGGCCTTGCGCTGGAGCCGGGGGCCGTCATTCCCAACATCATTACGCCCAACGGCGACGGGGCCAATGATGCCTTCGCGCCCAAGGGCCTGCCCAGCCCTGCCGCCTGGGCGCTGGCGGTATTCGACCGCTGGGGCCGCCGCGTACACACCCAGGCCGCGTACGACAACACCTGGGCCGCCGCCGGGCAGTCGGGGGGGCTGTACTACTTCCTGCTCACCAACGCCACTACCGGCCAGCAGCTCAAGGGCTGGCTGGAAGTCGTGCGGTAGCCGCTACACCGCAAACTCGGGGTCGACGTGCAGGCGGATTTCGTCCCGAATCTGCTCGGCCGTCAGCCATTCCTCGTTGTTGAACGAGTCGTACTGGAAGCCCAGCGGCACACGCTTGCCGTCGAATTCCTCGATGAACTTGTCCACGTCCCAGGTGGGCATGGAGGGCAGGATGACGTAGTAGCGGTCCAGCTCGACGGTGCTCAGGGCATCGGTTTCGGTAATCATGGCCTCGTGCAGCTTCTCGCCGGGGCGGATGCCCACAATTTTCTGCTCGCAATCCGGGCCAATGGCGCGGGCCACTTCCGTGATTTTGTAGGAAGGAATTTTCGGCACGAAAATCTCGCCGCCCCAGGCGTGCTCCAGCGCATAGAGCACTAAGTCCACGCCCTCTTCAAGCGAGATGTTGAAGCGCGTCATGTCGGGGTGGGTGATGGGCAGCACGCCGGTGTGGCGCTGTTGCAAAAAGAACGGCACCACCGAACCCCGCGAGCCAATTACGTTGCCGTAGCGCACCACCGAAAAACGCAAATCGCGCTTGCCTTTCATGTTGTTGGCCGCCACGAAGAGCTTATCCGAGCACAGTTTGGTGGCGCCGTAGAGGTTGATGGGGGCGGCAGCTTTGTCGGTGCTCAGGGCTACCACGTCCTTCACGCCGCAGTCGAGGGCGGCGTTAATCACGTTTTCGGCTCCAAAAATATTGGTCTTGATGCACTCCATCGGGTTGTACTCGGCGGCGGGCACCTGCTTGAGGGCGGCGGCGTGAATCACGATGTCGATGCCTTCGCAGGCGCGGTGCAGGCGCTCGCCATCGCGCACATCGCCAATGAAATAGCGAATGGCCGGGTACTTGATCGGGCTGAATTCCTGGCTCATCTCATACTGCTTCAGCTCGTCGCGCGAGAACACCACGAGGCGCTTTACGAGCGGAAATTGTTCGAAAACGGTGCGGACGAATTGCTTGCCGAAAGAGCCGGTGCCACCCGTAACAAGGATGGATTTGTGGTTGAGGTCGAGAGCCATGAAAATTGATAAGCCAAAACAGGACTGCAAAAGTAGTCGGCAGGAATGTAGCGTGGACTCTGCGAGTCTGCGCTTGTACGAACCGGAACTGCCATACGCGGACTCGCAGAGTCCACGCTACATTCCCGACCTTTGGCCTGCGGAGCTACTTCCGCGCCGCGAATGCTATTCAATTCCCTTCATTTCCTCGCCTTTTTCCCGATAGTTGTCGGGCTGTATTATGGTTTGCCGCCGCGCTGGCGCAACTCGCTGCTGCTGCTGGCCAGCTACTACTTCTACATGAGCTGGCGGGCGGTGTATGCCTTGCTGCTACTCGCCACCACGCTACTCGACTACTACAGTGGCTACCGCATGAGCCTGCTGCCTACTAAGGAGCAACGGCGGCCGTGGCTCTACCTCAGCCTGGCCAGCAACCTGGGTACGCTGTTCGTTTTCAAATACTTCAACTTCTTTCGGGATGGCATCGCGCAGCTGGCCAGCACGCTGCACCTGCCCATTGGCGCGGGGCCGGCGCTGGGGCTGCTGCTGCCGGTGGGCGTGTCGTTCTACACGTTTCAGTCGGTGGGCTACATCATTGACGTGTACCAGGGCCGGCTGGAAGCGGAGCGGAATTTTGGGCGGTTTGCGCTGTTCGTGGCATTTTTTCCGCAGCTCGTGGCTGGACCTATTGAGCGCGGCGGGCACATGCTGCCGCAGTTTCGGCGCGAGCATGCGTTTGACTACGCCCGCATCGTGAGCGGGCTGCGCCTCATGGCCTGGGGCCTGTTTAAAAAAGTGGTGGTGGCCGACCGACTGGCCCTGCTCGTCAACCCCGTGTTCAACAACCCGCGCCAGCACCCCGAAGGCCCCCTGCTGGTGCTGGCCACCCTGGCCTTCACCTTCCAGATTTACGGCGACTTTTCGGGTTATACCGACATGGCCCGGGGCGCGGCCCGCGTGCTGGGGTTCGATTTCAACCTGAACTTCCGGCAGCCCTACCAGTCGGCTTCGGTAGCCGAGTTCTGGCGGCGCTGGCACATGTCGCTCTCGAGCTGGTTTCGGGATTACTTGTATATCCCGCTGGGCGGCAGCCGGGTAGGGCCGGCCCGGGCGTATTTCAACCTGCTGGCCGTATTTCTCGTGAGCGGCCTCTGGCACGGGGCCAACTGGACGTTTCTAGTGTGGGGCGGCCTGCACGGCGTGTACCTGGTGCTCAGCACCTGGGCGCGGCCGGGCCGCGAGCGGCTGGCGCAACTAACGGGGCTGGCGGCGCATCCGGGCCTGCGGCGGGGCTTGGGCGTGCTCATTACGTTCGCGCTGGTGGCTTACGCCTGGATATTCTTCCGGGCCAATACGTTGGATGATGCCCTGTTTATCAGCCGGCATTTGTTTAGCGGCTGGCAGAACCTGCACGGCCGGCAGGTCGGTACGCTGCTACTCGATTTTTCCCAGCACTACCGCCCCGAGCTGGCCGTGGCCGCCCTCGGCGTGGGCCTGATGCTGCTGGTAGAATACTTCGCCAGCCGGCGCAGCCCGCAGGTATGGCTGGCCGCGCAGCCCTTCGCCACGCGCTGGGTGAGCTACGTGGGACTGGCCCTGCTCATCCTTTACCTGGGTATTTTCAACAGCACTTCGTTCATCTACTTTCAGTTTTGAAAATGCCCGCACAAGCTGCTGTTACTAAGTTGCTGCTGCATCTGGGGCTGCTGGCCGGAGCGGGCCTGCTGGGCGCTACGCTGCTGGCCCCGGTGGTGCTGCGGGGCGGGGTCGATGCTTTTTATGGCCGTTTCACGAGTCCGCCGAGCGGTTCGCTCATCCTGGGTACGTCGCGGGCGGCGCAGGGCATCCGTCCGGCGGTATTGGCGGCGCGATTGGGCGGGCAGTTTGAGGGGCCGCTGCTGAACTATGCGTTCACGCTCACACATTCGCCCTACGGCCCGGCCTACCTGGCCAGCATCCGCCGCAAGCTGCGGCCCGAGGTGCGCAATGGCCTGTTTATCTTGGCCGTCGACCCGTGGTCGCTGTCGCTCACCGGCCTGGAAGGGGCTTTACCGGAGGCCCAGTCCTTCATCGGCCAGCTCCATCAGGTCAGCCAGAATCCCAACCTGCCCTACCTCACCCGCTACCAGACCAAGCCGCTCTACCGCCTGCCCCTCGACTTCGCTACCGCCACCGAGCGCCTGCACCCCGATGGCTGGCTCGAAGTCAACATTGGCACCGACAGTGCACAAGTGCGTGCCCGCACCGCTCGCAAATTGCAGGATTACCGCCGGCTCGCCGCCAGTCAGCACCTCTCGGCCGGCCGTTTGCGGGCCCTGCGCCAAACCATTGCCTTTCTGAAGCCGCACGGCCGCGTGGTGCTGGTGCGCCTGCCCGTGGGGCCGGCGCTGTTGAATCTGGAGCAGGTTTACCAGCCCAAATTTGACCTGCTGATGCGCCAGACGGCCGCTGATTTTTCTGTTCCTTATCTGGATTACAGCGCTCAGCCCTACGCCACTACCGATGGCAACCACCTGCAACGGGAAGCCAGCGCGGCGTTCAGCCAGCAACTGGCTGCAGACCTGGCTGCCAGACTTCAGAAGTAGTAATTCAACATTGCCAGAAACAAAAAGGGCTTTCCAGATTTCTGGAAAGCCCTTTTTGTCAATTTAAACGTGAATTTACTCCACTACTACCCGCTTGGTGATGGCGGCCGAGCCCAACTGAATACGCAGCGTGTACACGCCTTTGGCCAGGTCGGCTACGTTAACAGTTGTGGCCGTACCGCTGGCCGAGAGCTGAATATCGTCCCGAACTTGCTGGCCCAAAGTATTGAAAAGAGTGGCTTGTGCCGGGGTGCCAGCGGTCATTTTCGGAACCAGCACCGAGAAGGTGGCGTGGGCCGGGTTGGGATAAAGCACCACGTCAACTGCGGCCAATGCCGCAGTGGTTGCTAAGAGGCCAGCTGCCGGGCCAAACCGCAACGTAAAGCGTCCAATCTGCGCTTGGGCGGCTTGCTGCGTGGTTACGTTGAACGAGTAGCTGGCCTGCTGGCGCAGGTTGATTTGCTGGTTGGTCTGGGCATCAATCAGGTAAGCATCCAGACCGATGGGGAGGTTGAGTAATTGCTCGGCGCGCAGCGTGTAGCTACCCGCAGCGGGCACGCCAATGCTCAACGGCATGACCGTGGCAGGCGTGAATTGGGGCAGGCCCGCAATGGCTTGCGCCGGGCTGCCCACGGCCAGCGCGCCCACGTTCAGGCCGCTGGAATTGAGCAGCTTAACGGCATCATATTGGGAGTCAAGCCCGGTAGTGGCCCCGGTTTCAGCGTACACAAACAGCGCATCGGCGGGGCCGGTGGTGCCTTGCAGCTCAAGCTGCACCAGCGGGCGGGCATCGGCAGTGCCGCGGCGCACGGGCACCTGCGCGGCGTAGCTGGTCACGCGCTGGGCGTTACGAAACGTGAGGCTGCCCGCCGGCTGCCCTGCGCTCACGCGCACAAAAAAGCCCTGGCTGCTGCCAATAAGCGGGCTGCCGCCCACGCCGTTGGCGTAGGTGCGGTAATTTCCCTGGTATTGGTTGCTGCTCTCGAACACGTACATGGCCGCGTCGAGGTTTGGGCGGTCGGCACTGCTCACTAGGCTCCAATCAAGCGGCGCTGGATAGGGGTTGCCCACGAAGGCCCAGCCGGCATCGGCGGCGGTTGCGCCCGTGTTGCGGGCCAGCGGCACGGTCAGGTCACCGGTGTTGAGGGTACCATTGAAGTCAACCGTTTCCGAAGCCATAATATTCACAGTATAGCCGCGGCCCGGAACCAGCGCATCGGTGGTACCCGCCGGTGAAAACCAGCCTTTATCGAAGGCGCTGGAGGTGTTGGTGGTAGTGGCCAGGCGGCTCTGGTCGTAGCCATACACCGTGGGGAACGGCTTCACTGACCCCGGCGTGGGCGAGGTGTTGTAGGTGGCATTCAGCACCGGCGAGAAGCCCGATGTTGCCAAATCGGCTACCGTAGTAGCGGCCACCGGGGCACTGTAGTGCCGGTAGCCCAAGCCACTGTTTACGCTGCGGTCGAGGTAGCGCTGTACAAGGGCCGTGTTGCCCTGCACAATGCCCGTGCTGCTGTTCACCGCTAAAGCCGTACCGGCCGCCCCGGAGGGCAAGGTCAGGCGCTGGCCATTCAGCACGAGGTTGCCGGCCCCACCTACCGTGAGCACCTGCATCACCGTTTCGGGCGCATTCAGGGTTACGGCATTGGCGTTGGTCGTGGTCAGGTTGCGAACCTGGCCGGGCAGGGCACCCCCGGTCACCTGTGCCACGGTACCGTTATAGATATAGCTGGCATCGTTGCTGAAGCTGCGGCTGCCCGTCAATTGCACCGAGCCGACGTTGCCCGTTGCCTCAATCCCTGCCGCATCGCAGATGCCCAAGGTGCCGCCCGCCGCCAGCACAAAGTTGCCCGTGCCCGTGAGCGGCTGGCAGTTGGTGAGCAGCATACCGCCGTCCTGAATCGTGAGGGTGCCTACCACTGTAAGGCCGCCGGTAAGGGTGGCCGTACCCGCCCCGCCCGTAGCCGGGCCGGTGATGGTAACGTTGCCATAAGTACCGTTCACGTTCTGGGGGGTGCTCACCACGAGGTCGGGCAGGGCCGAAAGCTGATTAAGCCGGACACTAATCGTGGCGCTGGCAAAGTTGGCGGCCAGGAAATCCAGGTCACCGTCGTTATCAATGTCGGCAGCGGCCACGCCATTGGGGTTGGTGCCCACTGGCACGGTGCTGCTGCTGCCAAAAACACCGGCCCCATTGTTCAGGCGCACGGTTACGTTGTTTGAATTAAAGTTAACCACGACCATATCCAGGTCGGCATCCCCGTCGAGGTCGGCGGCCGCAATGCTGGTGGGGCCGGCCCCGGTCGAATATTCGGTTCCGCCCCCAAAAACTCCACTGCCGTTATTGAAGCGTACGCTGGCGTTATTGCTGCCGAAATTGGCACTCATCAAATCCAGGTCGCCATCCCCGTCGAGGTCCCCCAGGGCCACCCAACGCGGCCGGCTGTCCAATAATGGGTCAGAACCGCCGCTGAAGGTGCCATTGCCGTTGTTCAACCGAATACTGACCGTAGAGCTGGAGGTGCCCCAGTTGGCAGTCAGCAAGTCCAAGTCGCCATCGCCGTCCACGTCGCCGGTTTGAATATTAAAGGGCAGCGTCCCTACGCTAATAGTAGAGCCGCCACTGAAGTTGCCCGCTCCGTCGTTCATTCGCACCATCACGTTGTCGCTGGCTCCGTTGGCCACCAGAAAATCCAAGTCACCGTCGCCATCCAAGTCTGCCGTGGTCACACTTTGGGGCTGGTTGCCTACCGTATAGTCGGTGCTGCCACTGAAAATACCACTTCCACTGTTGAAGCGCACACTCACAGAATTGGCGTTGTAATTAGCCGTCAGCAGGTCCAAGTCGCCGTCGCCGTCAAGGTCAGCAGTTGTCACGCTGCGCGGCTGGCTGCCTACGTTGGGGTTCGACCCGCCGCTGAAGCTGCCGCTGCCATTGTTGAGCCGTACGCTAACCGAAGAGCCGCTGAAAGTGGGCGAGAGCAGGTCCAAGTCGCCGTCATTATCCACGTCGGCCACTGTTACATTATAGGGACTAGCACCCACGCCCGGGTCCGAGCCGCCGCTAAAGGTGCCATAGCCGCCGGTTGCCGCCGCTGTAAACTGGAAAAGGCGCGGTGTTGCCAGCGCCCCGGCGCTGCTGCGGGCCGCAGTGGTGACGCCCACGCGCACGGTTTCGCCCGGCCGGAAATCGAAACCGGGGGCAAACGTCAACTGGTCGTTGTTTATAGTGGTGGCTCCGCTGGTATTCGTGCGCAACCCGCCGCGCTGGCTGCTAAAAACCCGTAAGGCCGTCTCCGAACCCGCCACAAGCGGCTGGCTGAAACGAACGGTGACCGGCGAGGTACGAACCACAGCCTTCTGGTTGGCGGCCGGCGAAACAGATGTAATAATAGGCTGTGCCGCCGCCGACAGCATCAGCAGGTTCGGTAGCAGCGTCAGTCCCGCAATTTTGACGTGGTAGAAACGTGTTGTCATAAAAAAGGAAAGATGAATGAAAATAAGGCTGAAGTAAGGGATTAAAAGTCTAGCCCTTATTAAGATGCTACAAGCCCCGCCAGCTCGCCCGCCAGCGCCCGGCGCGAGTACCGCGAATGACTCACGGCCGGCAAATTGAGGTTGGGATTACTACGCCACTGTGCTACCAGCGCTTCCAGTGTTTCGCGCATCAGGGTGGTGTCTTCGTAGGGCAGGGCTTGGCCCGCGCCGCATTCCCGGAGCAGATTATCGGCATCGGAGCCGGCGGGGCCTACGCAGAGGATGGGCTTATTGGCGGCCAGGTACTCGAACACCTTGCCGGGCAGGATGCCAAAATTGCGCGGCACGTCCGGGATGGCCATCAGTAGGGCAGAGGCACTCAGCAGGTATTCTACCGACTTATCGTGCGGCACAAAAGGGATGAATTCGGTTAGCGGCAGCAGGCCGGCCTGCTCAATCTGCCCGTGCAATTGCGCCGAAACCTGGCCCACGAAGCGCAGCCTAAATGGCACTTTGGGGTGCGCGGCAGCGCAGTCGGCCACGGCTTCCAGCAGGCGGTTGATGTGATATAGCTCGGTGATGGTGCCGGTGTGGGTGATGCGTAGGCAATCTGTAGGCGGCTGCGAGGGCTGGCGGAAGTCCGATTCGTCGTAGCCGTTGGGCAGGACGTGGAATTTAGCGGCTGGCACATCCGGCAATTTGGCCGAAAACAGCCGTTTGGTTTCGGGCGAAGTCACCAGCACGGCATCGGCCTCGGTCAGGACCTGACGCTCATAGCGCGCATCGAGCCACGAAGCCAGCGGCGTGTGGTGCAGGTCTTTATAGTAGTAAATATCCGTCCACGGGTCGCGCATGTCGGCCAACCAGCGCAGGCCGTGGCGGCGCTTCAACTCCAGACCAATCAACTGCGTGGAATGCGGCGGCGACGATGTGAGCACGGCATCGAACTGCTCGCCAGCTGCCAGCAGCTTCTCCACGGCGGCCAGGGCGTGGCGGTTCCAGCCCCGACGCGGGTCCGGGATAAACAGGTTGCCGCGCACGAAGCGCAAGGCCTTCTGCATCAGGCCCGGCTTGCCTTCGTTGGCGAAGCCGCCGTAGGGCACGGCGCGGCCCGTCAGTTTCTTGTAGCTCTCAAACGGCTCCGAGGTTTTGGTGCGGATGACGCGCACGCCGGGCGGCACTTCGGCCAGCAGGCTTTCGTCGAGCACGGGGTAGGTGGCCTGGTCCACGGCCACGGTTATCACGGTGGGCTCCACGTTGAAATGGCCCAGGTGCTTCACAAACTTGAGGCAGCGCTGCACGCCCGCCCCGCCCGACGGCGGCCAATAGTAGGTGATAACGAGCAGGCGCAGAGGGCGGGATGATGACACAGCAACCGGAAACAGAAAGCGGGCTGCGAAGGTACGCCCGCTGCCGGTTTTCGGCCTTTTATGGTTACTTTTGGGGTTCAGTTTCAGCCTGATTCCGAGGGGCCGTCCCGCACCAAGTCAGCTTCATCCGTTCAATCCGCGCTAAATCAGCGATTCAATGTTCGATAATCTCTCCACCAAGCTCGACCGGGCCATTAAAACCCTTAAGGGCCAGGGCAGCATCTCCGAAATCAACGTCGCGGCCACCATCAAGGAAATCCGCCGCGCACTGGTCGATGCCGACGTTAACTATAAGGTTGCCAAGGATGTAACCGATAAAATTAAAGAGGCCGCCATGGGCCGCGACGTGCTCACGGCCGTGTCGCCGGGCCAGCTCATGGTCAAAATCGTCTATGATGAGCTCACCGAGCTCATGGGCGGCGAGAAGAAGGACATCACCATCAAAGGCGACCCGGCCGTAATTCTGCTCTCGGGCCTGCAAGGCTCCGGCAAAACCACCTTCGCCGGCAAGCTGGCCAGCTACGTCAAGAAGCAGGGGCGCAACGTGTTGCTCGTGGCTTGCGACGTGTATCGCCCGGCCGCTATCGACCAGCTCAAGGTGCTCGGTGAGCAAATCGGCGTGGAAGTGTACTCGGAAGTAGAGAACAAGAACCCCGTCGAAATCTCGCGCAACGCCATCGACTACGCCCGCAAAAACGGCAAGAAGGTAGTCATCATCGACACCGCCGGCCGCCTGGCCGTGGACGAGCAGATGATGCGCGAGATTGAGGCCGTGAAAGCGGCCATCAACCCCAGCGAAACGCTGTTTGTGGTGGACTCGATGACCGGCCAAGACGCCGTGAACACCGCCAAAACCTTCAACGACCGCCTAAATTTCGACGGCGTGGTGCTCACCAAACTCGACGGTGACTCGCGCGGCGGCGCGGCCCTCAGCATCCGGGCCGTGGTGGAAAATCCCATCAAGTTCATCTCGACCGGCGAGAAGATGGACGCGCTGGACCTGTTCTACCCCGACCGCATGGCCCAGCGTATTCTGGGCATGGGCGACGTGATTTCGCTGGTCGAACGCGCTCAGCAGCAGTTCGATGAGGACGAAGCCAAGCGCATCAACGCTAAGATTCGGAAGAACCAGTTCAACTTCGACGACTTCCTCTCGCAATTGGAGCAAATCAAGAAGATGGGCAACATCAAGGACCTGATGGGCATGATTCCGGGCATGAGCAAGGCCATGAAGGACGTGGAAATCGACGACGACGCTTTCAAGCCCGTTGAGGCCATCATCAAGAGCATGACCAAGCAGGAGCGGGCCAACCCCGATCTCATCAACGGCTCGCGCAAAAAGCGCCTGGCCAAAGGCTCAGGGACTGATATTCAGCAGGTAAACGCGCTGATGAAGCAGTTTGAAGACATGCGCAAAATGATGCGCACCATGAATAAAATGAGCCAGACCAAGGGCGGCATGGCCCAGATGGCCAAGATGATGGGCGGCATGAAAGGCGGCCCCGGCGGCATGATGCGCTAGGCACTCGGCACTAATTGGAAAAAGGCCCGGGCGTTTTGTTCGGGCTTTTTTTGTGATTTCAAGGAGCTGAATATTAGATGATTTTAATAAAACCTACGGACACGGGAATTTTTTGGTGCAATTCTTGTTAGCATCCTCGTGAAAGAATAGTTTTTTAAGGTGTTTTGGTATGGAAAGAGGCATCCCTTTGGGTTGCCTCTTTTTTTTGCCCGTTGTGTAAGGAAGCGGCACGGCCCGCGTCATGCTGGAAAAGGAACGGGTGTTGAGGCCCGGCGTACCTTGCGTTCGTTCTATTGCACCTTTCATGGTTTTATGAAGCAGCTTGTCGAAAAGCACCCGCTGGCCATTCGGTGGTTTCACTGGGTCAATTTTCCCGTTCTCAGCCTGATGATTTGGAGCGGGCTGTGGATATACTGGGCCAACGACGTGTACCGGCTGGGCTGGGGCAAGACCACGCTGGTCAAGTTTTTTCCGCAGTCGTTCTACGAAGCATTCCACGTCGACCACAAGCTGGCGCAAGGGATGAGCTGGCATTTCGTGCTGATGTGGGTGTTTTTCCTGAATGGCCTGCTGTACGTGGGCTACACGCTTTTCTCGGGCGAATGGCGCTATTTGCTGCCCACCCGGCACTCGTTCAAAGAAGCCGTTTTGGTAACGCTGCACGACCTCGGCCTGTATAAAAAGCCGCTGCCATTGCGCAAATTCAACGGCGCGCAGCAGGTTGCCTACACTTCGGTTATCATCATGGGGCTGGGCTCGGTGCTCACGGGGCTGGCCATTTATAAGCCCACGCAGTTTGGCTGGCTCACGCAGTTGCTGGGCGGGTATGAGTTTGCGCGCATCATTCATTTCGCGCTCAATATCGGCTACGTGCTGTTTTTCATCGTGCATATTGCCCAGGTGGTGCGGGCGGGTTGGAATAATTTCCGCGCCATGGTGGCCGGCTTCGAGGTGGTGGAAGTCGACCCTGCTACGCACCAAGTGGTGGCTGGCCCCACGTCGCTACCCGCCGCCGATGCTTCCCTTTCGCCCAAATAATTGCCGCTTTTCGGTATGACTGACCCTTCTTCCGCGCCCGCGCCACTCGACGGCCCCGGTGCTCCGCTGCAATCCGAAGCGGCCGTATTGGCTGAGGCCCGCCGACGCTCGCGCCGCTCGTTTATCGGGCTGGGTCTGGCTGGCCTGGCCGGTATTGGCGGCTGGAAATGGCTGATTTCGCAGCCCGCCGACGAGGGCATTCCGCGGCCGTTGCGTAAGGTGCTCGATGCCAACAGCCACCTGACCCAGGCTTATTTCAAGGAAACACGCCTAGCCCCCGAGTTTGCCCGCAGCCGCGCCAAAGCGCCGCGCGTGAACGGCCGCGTGGGCCTCGCGCAGGAATTGGACCCCGCCACTTGGCGGATGCGCGTGCAAGGTTACGGCACCGGCAAAACCCAGGAATTTACCCTGGCCGATATCAAAGCCCTGCCCAAAGTGGAGATGACCACCGAGCTCAAGTGCATCGAAGGTTGGAGCGTGGTGGTGCACTGGGCCGGAGCGCGGCTGTCCGATTTTCTGGCCCGCTACCCGCTGGCCACCCGTAGCGGCCATCCTGCCGACCCGCTGAACCCGCCCGCCGACCTCGCGCCCTACGTGGGCATGCGCACGCCTGACGAACTGTATTATGTGGGCCTCGACATGGCCAGCGCCCTGCACCCGCAAACGCTGCTGTGCTACGAAATGAACGGGGAGCCGCTCACCGCTGCCCACGGCGCGCCTGTACGCTTAGTGACGCCGCTGAAATACGGCATCAAGCACCTCAAGCGCATCGGCACCATCGCCTTTGCCGATACCCGCCCCAAAGATTATTGGGCCGAACTGGGCTACGACTGGGATTCGGGACATTAGGCAGGGCTGCTGCAGATTATCATTCCTCCTTCGTCGGAATGACAATTTCTATTAATGCACCACGCGTACTTCGTAGCGCTCGGGCTGGCCACCTAGGGCGGGCACGTGCCACGCGCCCACGCGGCTGGGGCCGTAGCCGAGGTTTACTTTCACCCATTCGTCGCGGGTGGGGAGCAGGGCGATGATTTCCTGTTCTAGGCGGGACAAATCGGCGGGCGAATGTAGGGATGGCTGGGCACCGCTGTTGGGGTCGTGGGCGGCGCGGCGCAGTTCCTTTTCTATTTCAAGATAAGCGTTTACCTTTTCTTCCAGCGGAATCAGGTTGGGGTTGAGGTAGTCGAGGTTGGAAGCCATAAAGAAGCGGCTGGAAAATCAGCGGATTGGTAAGGGATGAGGAGCTTTTGAACGCAGCCCCGGCCCCAAAAGATACGGCCGCGCCGGGCCGCTACGCCGTAGTTGGGCGGGTAGCTCCCGCTGCGGGCTTGTTGCGCTGGCACTTTTCGCCGCAATATTTCACGTCTTCCCAATTGGCGCGCCATTTTTTGCGGTACTCGAAGGGCCGGCCGCAGGTGACGCAGATTTTGGTGGGCAGCTGACCTTTACGAAGTTTGGCAGGAAGCATATTGAGGGGTTGAGCGGGGGAGTGGTACCCAAACGCCCGGCCCCGGCGCGAAGTTTTGGGTAATTTTGGTCTTTGGCTGGTTGTGAAGCGTAGTTGTGTCGGCCCCCGGCCGTAGCGCTACCCAATTACCCAAAATGCGCTTTTAATTTCCCTATGACCACAACCACCGCCCCCGATGTGCTGGGCCAGGCCCTGCTGGACTACCACCACGGCACCACCACGGCCACCGTCACCGTGCATTGCAGCGCCGCCGATGACGAGCCGCTGCCCGCCGCCTACTTTTTCCGTACCGTGCTCCAGATGCCGGAGCTGGAGCGCCTCGCCCTCGACGAAAGCCGGGGCCGTGTGCTCGACCTCGGAGCCGGGGCCGGCTGCCACAGCCTGGAGCTGCAAAACCGAGGCTTCCAGCACGTGAAGGCCGTGGACGTATCGGCCGGCTCGGTGCAGGTGATGACCGAGCGCGGCGTGCGCACCGTGGCCCGCCACGATTTGTTCGCCCCGCTGCCGCCCACCGAGTTGCCCTACGACACCATCCTGCTGCTAATGAACGGTCTCGGCCTGGCCGGCACCCTTGATGGCCTCGATAAATTCCTGGCCCACGCCCGCACCCTGCTGGCCCCCGACGGCCAGATTCTGGCCACGTCCTCCGACGTGCGCTACCTCTACGAGGACGAGGACGGCGCGCTGCTCATCAACCTCAACGGCCCGTACTACGGCGAAGTCGAATACACCCTCAGTTACGACGGCCGCACCGGTGAGCCGTTCCCCTGGCTGTTTGTGGATGCCGCTCTGCTCAACGACGCGGCCGAAACCGCCGGCTACACCGCCGAATTCCTCAGCGAGGATGAGAACGACCAGTACCTGGTGCGCCTCATGCCGCAAGGAGTGAAAGGCTAGCTGCCAGTTGTCGGGTGTCATGTATTGCCAAGGAATGACTGACAACCAGTAGTTTAAAATCAATATCCGAATTGTAAAAGCCAATAACAAAATTTTGACCAACGCCATCACCTACCGCACCCGCTGGGCCGACATGGACCCGAACGGCCACATGCGCCACTCCGCCTACGCCGACTATGCCGCCGACCAGCGCCTGGTTTTATTGGCTGAATGGGGCTACGACATCAAGGAATTTGCCCGCCTGCGCCTGGGGCCCATCCTGTTCCGAGAGGTAACGACGTTCCTGAAGGAAATCCACATCGGCGAGGAAATCCGGGTGGATAGCCGCCTGCGCAGCGTGAACGATGACGGCACGCGCTGGAGCATCACCCATACCATTTACAAAGCCGATGGTCGCGTGGCCGCCACCGTGGCCGTAGATGGGGCTTGGCTCGACCTCGACAAGCGCAAGCTCACCACGCCGCCCGCCGAGCTCAGCACGGCCTTCCGCGCCCTGCCGATTTACGAAGCCCCGGTGAAGTAGACCGGAGCAAAAACGAGGCCCCCGAATTGTCAGTTCGGGGGCCTTGTTTTGTCGTTTAATTGGTCTTAGGCCTGAGCGTCGGCCCGGACTCTGCCGGCGGGCCGCAAGGCCTTGGTAATGCGGTTCAGCTGCTGCTGATGGTGCAGCAAATGGTCCACCAGGTGCTCCATTACCTGATAGATGGTGATGCGGCCGGAGCGCGGGTGCGGAAATACGGCCCGATTCTGCTGCCGGCTCGGAAACTCGTTGAGCAGGCGCTCCAGCTGGCGGCGCGAGGCCTCCCAGGACTTGCGCATTTCGGGCAGGGTGGGCACCTGGCCGGTATCGGTGAGCGTGGCCACTCCGCGCGGCGCTTTGAACTTGAGGCCAGGCAGGCGCAAGAGCAGACGCACAAACTGCACCCGCAGCCGGGTAAAGAGGCTGACCTTCGGCAAAAGCTCCTCCGCCTGGAGCTTCTTCTGGACGTATTTGAGGATGTTGTCTTCAATAAAGAACAGATGATGCACCACTTGCACGGCCGACCATTTGCCCGGCGCGGGCGCGGTGTTCTGGTCCGGTCCCAGGGCTTCGGCCGAGGCCAACAGGTGCTCAGTAGCCCGTTCGAGCTGTTCAAACTTGAGGTGAAGGCGGTGATTCATGCGGGTGGGGAGGATGAAAAAGAGCCTTACGGCAGAGCAGGCGCAAAAGGTACGGCGACAATTTGATTGGTTTCGCAGCCGGATTTGAGCGCGGTAATCGACCTTGGCAATTGATTCGGCGCACAACCTGCGGTCGGGACCTAGTTTTGCGCCCCCATGCTCATTAATTCCTCGTTCCTCTCGGCACCGTGGCCCACCCGCTGGCGGGTGCTGGCCGTGCTGGCCCTCTACGCCGCCTACCTGCCCCTGAGCGGCTACACCGTTGAGCAGTTCCGTTTCGACGCGGCCGAATACTGGGAGCTTTCGCTGAAGTTCACGCAAAATGGCGGATTTTCCCTGTTGGCTTTCGATACGCCGCTGCGAGGCTATCTGGGGCCGCTGCTGGTGCTGCCGGCACGGCTGCTGTGCCATTTCACGGGCTGGTCGATGCTCACGGGGGCGCAGGTGCTTGGGGCAGGTTGGGCGGCGGTGCTGTTCGGGGTTGCCATACCGGAGCTCTGGGCGCAAGCCACGGGCCGCGCCCAAAGCGGCGGCCGGTGGCTGGTGCTGCTCGGGCTCGCATTTATTTTCTGGCGCGACTATTTCAACTTCACTCTCAGCGATATGCCAGCCCTGGCGCTGCTGCTGCTGGGCTTGGCCACTCTGGCGCGGCGTGGCTGGGGCTGGGCGGCAGTAGCGGGCTTGCTGCTGGCGGCGGCCATTAACATCCGGCCCATTTACCTGGCCAGTGCGCTGGGCTGGCTCTGGCTGTTGCTGCGAAACTCTCCGCCGGCCACCGGTTCCCGCCCGGCGCCCTGGTGGCGTGGCACGGCGCTGGCGGCTGGGTTGGCGCTGGTGTGGCTGCCGCAGCTGCTCATCAACCAGCGGCATTTCCAGACACCAACGCCGCTGGTGCTGGCCCGGCTGCCCGGCACTGCGCCGCTCTATCTGAAGCAGCTGACTTGGGGCACTGCTTTCCAGCGCTACGAATCCAGTCTAGTTCCGGAGATTCCCCGTTCGCTGGTTTATGCCGATTCCGCTGGGCAGCGTGCCCTGGTGGGTGAGCCCGGCCATCGGTTCGGTAGCTACGGCCACTATGCGCAGTTTGTGCTACGCCAGCCAATTGCCACCAGCGGGCGCTACCTGCGCCACCTGTTCAACGGCTTGGATATCCGTTTTCCAACGCCATATCCCCGGCAACTACACCCGTTGGGCCAAGCGGGGTTACGGTTGCTGAACTATGCGCTGTTGGGCTTAGGCGTGTGGCTGGCCTTATCTGCATGGCTGAAAAACCGACGGGCGGCGTGGGAGCCTGTGGCCGTGGGTACGCTCTTGGCGCTGCTACTGCCGTGCCTGCTGGTGCTGCCCACGCTTATGGAATGCCGGTTTCTGCTACCGCTGCATCTGTTGGTGCTCACGGTGGTTGCGGGCACGTGGCAGCCGGGCGCGTGGTGGCGTGGTGCGCCCGTGCGCCGGATTACCGTAGTGGCGGTGGCGGCTGGCTGGCTGTGGGGCTGCTGGCACTTATCCGAAGCCACAGCGGGTCAGCTGCGCCCGCCGAGCGAGGCCCCGCAGGAATAACGCCGCCGGTCGTATTAATACAAAAAAGTCCCGTCAGCGAAAGCTGACGGGACTTTTCCTGTTATCAAAATCCCGACTTACACTTTCGCGTAGGTCACTTCCTTCACGGCTTTCACCACGCGGGCCACGTTGGGCAGCGAGGCTTCGATGAGCGTAGGGGCGTAGGGCAGGGGCACATCGGCGCAGGTGATGCGGATGACGGGCGCGTCGAGGTGGTCGAAGGCGCGGCGCTGCACGATGTAGGCCAGCTCGCCCGAGATGCTGGCCAGTGGCCAGGCTTCTTCGATAACCACCATGCGGTTGGTTTTCTTCACCGAGGTGATGAGCGTGTCGTAGTCAATCGGGCGCACCGAGCGCAGGTCGATTACTTCGGCTTCGATGCCTTCCTTGAGCAGCTCATCGGCGGCGGCGTAGGCGATTTTCATCATCTTGCCGAAGCTCACCAGCGTTACGTGTTTGCCCTGGCGCACAATGTTGGCTTTGCCGATTTCGAGCAGGTACTCTTCTTCGGGCACTTCGCCTTTGTCGCCGTACATCAGCTCCGACTCCATGAAAATTACCGGGTCGGGGTCGCGAATGGCCGATTTCAGCAGGCCTTTGGCGTCGTAGGGGTTCGAGGGAATCACTACTTTCAGGCCGGGCGTGTTGGCAAACCAGTTCTCAAAGTTCTGCGAGTGCTGGCTGCTGAGCATGCCGGCATTGCCCGTGGGGCCGCGGAACACGATGGGGCAGGAGTACTGCCCGCCCGACATTGAATAGAGCTTAGCGGCCGAGTTAATTACCTGGTCGATAGCCACCAACGAGAAGTTAAAGGTCATGAACTCGATGATGGGAATCAGCCCGTTGGCGGCCGCGCCCACGCCGATGCCGGCGAAGCCCAGCTCAGCAATCGGGGTGTCAATCACGCGCTCGGGGCCGAACTCGTCGAGCATTCCCTGGCTTACTTTGTAGGCGCCGTTGTACTCGGCCACTTCTTCGCCCATGAGGAACACCCGCGGGTCGCGGCGCATTTCCTCGGACAGGGCCTCGCGCAAGGCCTCACGGAATTGAATTTGACGCATGGTTTTCTTTAGGGTAAAGCCGGTTTTCAGCCGTTGGGCAAAGCTACGACAGGCACGGGCGTTGGGCCAAAGCTAATTGGCGCTTACTTGAGGGCATCGCGAAATACCTTGCCCTGGGCATAATCCTGAAACTCCAGGTCCTCCACGGCGCGCTGGGCGTAGGTGCGGTCGAGGGCCACGGCTTGCTTGAGGAAAGTGCCCACGGCGGCTTCGTTCTGTTGGCGGGCGGCTACCACGGCCAGGCCGTAGATGGGCGCAGCGGCCGCGGGGCGCAGGGTTTGGGCCAGCTGGTACTGCTCCTGGGCCAGCTCGTAGTGCTCGCGGCCTACTTCGATGAGGGCGCGGTTGAGGGCGTTCTGGTAGCTGGGGCCGGCGTATTGCAGGCTGCGCAGGGCCTCGTCGGGCTGGCCGACTTCGATTTCCAGGGCGGCGCGGTCGGAGAATATTTTGCGCAGCAGCGGGCGCGGGCCGCCCAGCTTGATGGCATAGTCGTAGTTCTGGAGGGCTTCGAGGCGGTCGCCGGCGCGGTGGTAGGCGGTGGCGGCGTGGTAGAAGAACTCGGCCGTGGGGTTGCGGTGGGCGGCCAGCGTGAAGTTCACGGCCGCGCGGCGGTAGTAGGCCTTCTGGATTTTGTCGGTGGGCTCTTTTTCGGCGCGCATCAGCAGCACCACGCCCAGGTTGTGGAAGGCCTCCCAGCTGTTGGTATTGGCGGCCGATACTTCGTAGATGCGTTGTTTTTCGGCCAGCAGCGGCGTGAGCGTGGCCGAATAGCGCAGCTCCTCGGGCGTGAGGGCGTCGGTTTCGATTTGCTTCTCGACAATCTTTTTTGAGAGCAGGTACACTTCCGAATCGTAGCGCTTGGGGGCGGTGTAGGTGACGGCCACGGTGCCGAAACGCAGCACCGGATAGATATACTGCTCGATGTAGTCGAAGGAGGAAAGCCGGTGCAAGGCCTTTTCCTTTTGCTCGAAAGTGCCTTTGGTGTCGTTGATTAGGGTGACGACGGAGTCAATCTGGTCAGCTTTCAGGGCCGAGGTGGTGACTTTTTGCAGGAAGGTGTCCCACTTGCGCACGTAGGCCAGCGTGTCGTAGCGAATCTCCTCGTTCTTATTGAGATACGAGAAATTTTTCACGCGCTGCTTATAGTAGTAGAGCAGCATCCGGACGCGCTTGCTGGCCAGCAGGCGGTTGTGGGCATCGGTGGAATCGGGCGAGTGGCCCGCGATGATGAGCACCTGCCGGGTGTGCTGGTTGGCGTCAATCAGGTCTTCGAGCGCGGCCACGTTGGTGCCCAGGTAGCCCCGGATAAACCACTTGTCCTCATCGAAAAAGAAGGGCAGGACGCGGGTGCCGCCCATGTTGTTGCTGGCACGCTCGGGCAGCAGGGCGAGGGCGGTGTCTTCGCGCACCACGAGGCGGGCGGGGTCGGCGATGCCCCGGGCCACGCGCACATCGGTGGGGGCGCGGAGGATTTTGCCGTTCTTTTTCAGCTCGCGCACCTGGGCGTGGGCCAGCAGCTCGCCGGGGTTGCGGCCGGGCGTGTTGGGCAGGGTGAACTTTTGGGTGGCGAGGAGTTGGCCCTTGTGCTCGTCGTCGTACACGAAATTGCCCGACGTGAAGGTGATGCGGCCGAGGGTGTCTTCGCGCAGGCCGTGCTCGTAGCGGTAGCGCAACAACAACTCGTAGGCCACGCCTTTGTGCAGGTGCTGGGCCGGCACACGGGCTTCTACAGAGAAGGGCACGGCCTCGCCCGAGGCCGTGAGCACAGCGGGGCGGGCCACTACGGTGCGTCCGGCTTCGGCCTGCTTCAGCACCCTAGGCAGGGTGCACGCCGAGAAAAATACGGTGGCTGCCAGCAGCCCGTGGGCCACTGGCCGCAGAAAATTACGCATTAAAACACCTGAGGTGGGAAAACAAAAACCGCCCTTTCTAACGTAGAAGGCCCGAAATTAGTCGGCTTCCGAGGGGCGAATCTACGCCGGGCCTGTTGCCCTTGCCTGGCAAATGCCTTATCTTAGCCCAGAGAAACTGTTTTCGCTAGCCGCTATTGCCCATGAAACGCTTCACCGACTACCTCGAAACGCAGTCCTTCGGCCTGTGCTCGGCCCTGGCCCGGAAGTGGGGTTTCAGCACCCGTAGCGTCCGGCTGTCGTTCGTATACGCCTCGTTTTTCACGTTTGGTTCGCCCATCGTGCTTTACTTCGCCGGGGCGTTTTGGATGAATGTGCGGCGTGCCATGCGCCAGCAGCGCAGCACGGTTTGGGATTTGTAATCGAAACTGTCATTGCGAGTAGCGCGGAGCGCAACGCGGCAATCCGTGCTGTGCTCAGCGATAAAATTCAATAATGTGAAAAGCCCCAACTCTGGAATAGAGCTGGGGCTTTTGCATTGAAAAGAGCTTTAGCTTCGCAGACCTTCGGTTGTCACATCTCAGGGTTGGTCGCTAATGAGAGGACGGATTGCCGCGTTCCGCTGCGCTCCACTCACAATGACAGCCCAATTTATTTCAGTCCCAACTCGCTGAATTTGCGCTTGCCCTTGCCAAAATACGCCCACACCAAGCTGCCATCGTACACCCCGGCGCGGTCCCGCACCCGCAGATGCGGCCGGGCTGCTTGCCGCTTTCTGCGCCAGTAGCCGAAGCTGCCGTAGAAGCTAAAATGCGCCCGCAACACGGCCCAGAAATTCCCCACCTGCCCGCTCAGCAAAAACCGCAGGCCGGCCACGCCATCCAGCACGAGGCGCTGGAACATGGGAGCGTATAGCTCGCCCGGCGCGGAGTTTTTGTAGAGTAGCGCCAGGCCGTTGCGGAAGTTTAAGTACGTTTTGCGGGGGTTGGATTTGTGCAGGGTGCCGCCGCCGACGTGCTGCACGGCGCTGCCGCCGTGGTACCAGACTTCGTGGCCCGCATTCTGGAGCCGCCAACAGAAATCGATTTCCTCCATGTGGGCGAAAAACGCTGGTTCCAGGCCGCCGAGGGCTTGCCAGGCGGAGCGCCGCACCATCAGGCAGGCCCCGGTGGCCCAGGCCACGGGGCGCGGGTCGTCGTACTGGCCCAAGTCCTTTTCGAGGGTGTCGAAGAGGCGGCCGCGGCAGAAGGGATAGGCCAGGCGGTCGAGATAGCCGCCGCCGGCTCCCGCGTACTCAAACAGCGTAGGGTCGATTTGGGACAGGATTTTGGGCTGCACGGCGGCGATGCGCTGGTTGGCTTCGAGCAGGCCGCGCAGGGGGCGCAGCCAGCCAAGCGTGACTTCCACATCGGAGTTCAGCAGCACCAGAAAGTCGCTGTCGACTTGTGCCAAGGCTTGATTGTACCCTTCGCAGAAACCCCAGTTGCGGTCGAGTAGCAGCAGTTCTACGGTCGGGAAGTCGCGGGCCAACAGCTCCACCGAGTTGTCGGTCGAGGCGTTGTCGGCCACGATGACGCGTGCGCCATCGGCGTGAGCGACCACGCCGGGGAGGAAGCGGTGCAGGTATTTAGCACCGTTCCAGTTCAGGATGACGATGGCCACGTCGGCGCAGGCTTTTAATGAAGAATGAGGAATGAGGAATGAGGAATTTTCCTTTGAAGTGTCAACCTCTATTCCTGCGTCCATTTGTACCGCACCTAATTCTTCATTCTTCATTCCCAATTCCACATTAAGCGAAGCGTCCGCGTTAGGCCCCAAAACCGCTCAAATCGAGGCCGGGCACGTTGGGCATCAGGCCGCTGGTTTTGCGCTGGAGCTCTTGGCGGGCCAGCTCGGCGGCTTCGTCGAGGGCCTTGTTCACGGCGGCTACCACAAGGTCGGCCAGCATGTCGCGGTCCTGCGGGGTGAGGAGGGTTTCGTCGATTTCGAGCTTGAGGATTTTGCGGTGGCCATTGGCCGTGGCGCGCACGAGGCCGCCGCCGGCTTCTCCCGTGGCCGTGATGTGCTGGATTTCCTGCTGGGCCTGCTGCATCTTGTCCTGCAGCTCTTTCACTTTGCCCATCATGCCGGTGATGTCGAATGCCATATTGCTAGTTGTCAGTTATTGATTGTCCGTTGTCAGTGAACAGGAAGAAGCCCAAAAAGGATGCCTTGCGCCGCCATTATCGGCTAAAATTCCCCGCAAAGGTGGCGGCAGGACGTAGTTTTATTTCAGAATAGTGACCGCGCCCGTGGCCGAAAAAGGCTTGCCGTCCTCGTTATTCTGCTGGAAGCGCCACACATACGCGCCCAGCACCGGGGCGTGGCCCTTGATGGTGCCGTCCCAGGTTTCGCTGCGCTGGGTGCCCAGGAAAACCTGCTGGCCGTTGCGGTCCACCACCACGAAGGTGTAGTTGTTCAGGTACCTGCCTTTTACTTCGAGCACGTCGTTCAGGCCGTCGCCATTGGGGGTGAAGGCGGTGGGAATGGTGAGCGTGAGCTGACGGGTGACGCTGGCCAGATTGGAAAAGCTGAACGTGCCAGCCGGCAGGCCCGCGCCACCGATTTGCAGGCGGTAGCGCAGCACCTGGCGGTCGGTGGGCGGCGTGAGGTCGGTGTACGTATTGCCCGTGACGGCCACGGTGCTCAGCACGGAGCCGTCGGCGGCGAGGCGCTGGAGGGTATAAGTTGCGGGAATGGCCGGGTCGGGGCCGGTGAAGGGCGTCCAGGTGAGGGCGGCGGTGCTGCCGTCGGCATCGGCGGCGCTGGCCGAAAGGATGGCCGGGCAGGTGGCGGGGCTGGCGGGTGAGGTGTTGCCGCACACATCCGCCAGCCGCACGGTATAGCAGGGCGGGTTGGCTTTGAGGGTGGCCAGGTCGGTGGAGTCGCGGGGCGCGCGTAGCGAGGTGGCGGTGCCAAAATCGGCCGGTGCGCCGCTGCCGGCCGTGCGGCTGTAGCGCAGCGAGCTGCCAACGAGCAGGGTGGGCGTGGCCAACACCGGCGTCAATACCACCACGTTATTGAGATTGAAGCTGGCCACCAGGCGGGGCTGCGGCGGCAGCAGGTTCGATACCGTGGTGATGGCAACCGAATTGGAAACCGCGACCCCGCCGCCACCGGGCTGGGTGGCCGTCACCACGTAGGTGTAGGTGCTGCCGCACTGCACGTCGGCATCCTCCAGCCCGCCGCTGATGGGCACCAGGGTGGCAATGGCCGTGCCGTTGCGGGTGACGGTGTAGGTGGTGCCGGGGCTGCCGGCGTCGGTCAGCAGCAGTTGGTTGCGGTTGCGGGCCGATGCGCCGGTCAGGCTCAGCGTACCGATGGGAAGCGAGATGTCCGGGCTGCCGCCGCAGTAGTCGGCGCGGGCAATGCGGTAGCGGCCGGCCGCTGCGCCGGGCACGCTCAGGCTGGTGCTGCCCGGCGCTACAGCCACACCGGGCACGTTCTGGAAGCCGGTGCCGGGGTCAACCTGCAGGGTGTAGAGGTAGCCGGCCGGCAAGCTGCCCACGGCCAGTGTGGCCGTGCCGCCGGTCAGTGGGCCGCTAAGCGTGAGGCTGGAGAGGACCGGAGTTACGGCCGGAGCCAGCGTGCCGATGGGCTGGGTAGCGGCTCGTTCGCACACGCCATTGGCCGCGTAGTGGCCGGTGACGGTGACGGAGGTAGCGCCGGCCAGTGGCACAATCAGCGGCTGGTTGCGCGCAATGGCCTGGCTCGCGCCCGTGCCGGCCTGCACCTCATAGCTGTCATAAGTAGCATCGGTGACGGTGACCAGGGCCGCGCCGCCGGGGCAGGGCGCTACCGTGAAGACGGGCAACGGGGTGTCGTAAACCTGGAAATTGCGGATGTAGTACGTTGGATTCGAAGAGTCATTGGCCAACTCCGAAACCGTAACCGGGCCTACCTCGGCAGCCGTTGGCGTGTAAGTATAGGGGAGATAATTAGGTGGGAAGCAACGCGGGGTTTTATCAACGTAGGTAACGTCTGTTCCTCGTAACACACCGTAGCTCAATACCGCAGTCGGTACGGTCCGGCCGGGACACAGTTCGAAGCGAACCGGTCGCCCCACGCAAAAGGCATCAACGGGGCGGTTGCTGGCCACGTCAATAGCTAGAAAAGTACAGCTCAGCTGGGGCTGTCCAAGCGTGGCACAAGGATTTTGCGCCCAGGCATTGTTGGCCCATGTCCAGAGGAAAAGAAGAAAAAAGCAGCGGTTCACCAACTTCATAAGCTGTAATCGTAACGCGACGCAGAGCATTCCGGCGCTTGGGCCGCGCAAATTTCCGGCCACGCTTCCGCTTAAAATCGGCCCGCAGGTATTGGCTTTACGCCGAAACAGCCCGCTTTATTGCCAGTCAAACTTACGGACGAAGGCGGCGGCTTTGTGCAAATCCGGGTAGAGCACCCGGTCGCGCACCACGAATTTCACTTCCTGCCCGAAGGCTTCCACCACGCGCTCCAGCGCCTCGGAGCTGCGGCCGGGGCGGCGGAAGGCCAGCGCCTGCACAGCCGTTAGTAGCTCGATGCCCAGTACCTGCTCCACGTTTTCGATGACGCGGCGGGCCTTGGTGGCGGCGTTGGCGCCCATGCTCACGTGGTCTTCCTGGCCGTTGCTGCTCACGATGCTGTCCACCGAAGCGGGCGTGCAGAGCTGCTTGTTCTGGCTCACGATGCCGGCGGCGGTGTACTGCGGAATCATCAGGCCGGAGTTCAGGCCCGGCTCGGCCACCAGGTAAGTAGGCAGGCCGCGCTGGCCCGAAATGAGCTGGTAGGTGCGGCGCTCCGAGATGCTGCCCAGCTCGGCCATGGCAATGGCGAGGTGGTCGAGGGCCAGGGCCAGGGGCTGGCCGTGGAAGTTGCCGCCGCTCAGAATCAGGTCCTGCTCGGGGAAGATGTTGGGGTTGTCGGTGACGGAGTTGCACTCGGTTTCGACCACCTGGGCCACGTAGGCCAGGGCATCGCGCGAGGCCCCGTGCACCTGCGGCTGGCAGCGGAAGGAGTAGGGGTCCTGCACGGCCAGGCGCGGCTGGGTTTGCAGCTCGGAGCCGGCCAGCAGCTCCCGCAGGCGCTTGGCCACCAGCACCTGCCCGGCGTGGGGCCGGATGCGGTGCAGGTTCTCATTAAAAGGATGCGTGCAGCCCCCGAAGGCTTCGGTCGAAAGCGCCCCGATGACATCGGCGGCGGCGGCCAGGCGCTGGGCGCGCAGCACGCCGTCCACGGCGTAGGCCAGCATGAACTGGGTGCCGTTGAGCAGGGCCAGGCCTTCCTTGGCCTGCAGGGTCAGCGGCTCCCAGCTGAAGAGGCTCATGGCGTCCTCAGCGCTGAGGCGGTAGCCCTGGTAATTCACTTCGCCCAAACCTAAAAGTGGCAGGCAGAGGTGGGCCAGCGGGGCCAAATCGCCGGAGGCCCCGAGGCTGCCCTGCTCGTACACCACGGGCAGCATCTCGCGGTTGTACATGGCCACGAGGCGCTCGGCGGTGGCCACCTGCACGCCGCTGTGGCCGTAGCTCAGGCTCTGGGCCTTGAGCAGCAGCATGAGGCGCACGAGGTCTTGCGGCACTTCGGCCCCGGTGCCGCAGGCGTGCGACATCATCAGATTGACCTGGAGCTGGGTGCGCTCCTGGGGCGCAATGCCCACATTATACAGGGAGCCGAAGCCGGTGTTGATGCCGTAAATCGGCTGGTCGTCGTGGGCCAGGCGCTCGTGCAGGTAGGTGTGGCAGGCGGCGATTTGGGCTTTGGCGTCATCGCCAAGCTCTACGGGCCGGCTGTCGGCCAGCAGGGCGGCCAGCGTAGCCAGGGTGAGGGGCTGCGCGGGCGAAATGGTGTGGGTGGGCATTAAAAAGAGGTGGGTGGTGAAGTTGGGGACCGCAAAGAACGAAAAAAAACTCCCCTCCTTGCCAAGGAGGGGATGTTCGCGCTTCAGCGCGAACGGGGGTGGTTGTGGCGTTGAATGCTATTGGAATTAACCACCAACAGCCCAGACGCCACAACCACCCCCGTTTCAGCTTCGCTGAAACATCCCCTCCTTTGGTAAGGAGGGGAGTTTGTCGTTCGATTACTCCACCGTCATGGCCGCCACCACTTCGCCCAGCGGGAGCACGCGCTCCGTGCCGGATGCCATGATTTTGACCTTCGCCACGCCGGCCGCGATTTCCTCCGGCCCGAGCACGATAACCAGCGGAATGCCCTTGGCATCGGCGTACTTGAACTGCTTTTGCAACTTGCTCGCATCGGGATATAGCTCGCTGGGGATGCCGGCGGCACGCAATTGCGCCAGCAGTGGCAGGGCGGCCCGGCCGCTGGCCACGTCGAAGTGCGTGATGAGGCAGCGGGTGGGCGTTTCGGCCGTGCTGGTAAACAAATCCAGCGCTTCCAGGCAGTCATACAGCCGGTCCACGCCAAAGGAGAAGCCCACGCCCGACACGCCCGGCAGCCCAAAGGAGCCGGTGAGGTTGTCGTAGCGCCCGCCGCCGCTCACGCTGCCCATCTGCACGTTGTTGATTTTGACTTCGAAAATGCAGCCCGTGTAGTAGGAGAGGCCCCGCGCCAGGGTGGGGTCAAACTCCAGCCGGTCGAACTGCCGGAAGCCAGAAGCCACCAGCAGGTCGCGCACCTCGGCCAGCTCCGTCAGGCCGCGGTAGCTGGCCGTGATGTCGTCCGTTGCGGCCGAGTCTTCGGCCTCCGTAGGGCGCGTGCCATCCGGCTCCACGCCGGCCGTCACGAAGCCGGCCAGCAGGCGCTGGAGCTTCTCTTCGTAGCTGCCTTCCACGCCCAGCAGGGCAAACAGGGTTTCGATGGTGCCTTCCGAGAAGCCGCGTTCCAGCAACTCCTTGGTCACACCGTCGCGCCCGATTTTATCGAGCTTGTCGATGGCCACAAACAAATCGGTTTCGCGGCCCTCGCCGCCCAGCGCCTGGTAAATGTTGCGCAGCACGCCCCGGTGGTTGATTTTGATGGTGAAATCGTGCAGGCCGAGGCCGCCCAGCACTTGGGCCATCATCAGCACGATTTCGGCTTCGCAGAGCAGCGAGTCGGTGCCCACCACGTCGGCGTCGCACTGGTAAAACTCGCGGTAGCGGCCCCGCTGGGGGCGGTCGGCGCGCCATACGGGCTGCATCTGGTAGCGCTTGAAGGGGAAGGTGAGCGTGCCGCGGTTCATGGCCACGTAGCGGGCGAAGGGCACGGTGAGGTCGTAGCGCAGGCCTTTTTCGGCCACTTTGGGCAGCAGGGCTTTCGAGCCGGTGGCTAGGTCCTCGGCCGTCACGTCCTTAGCAAAATCGCCGGAATTGAGGACTTTGAACAGGAGCTGGTCGCCCTCATCCCCGTACTTGCCGGTGAGGACGGAGAGGTTTTCCAGCGTCGGCGTTTCGAGCGGCGCAAAGCCAAACGACTCAAACGTGCGGCGGATAACGTTGAAAATGTGCTGGCGGCGCGCCACCTGCGCGGGGCCAAAGTCGCGGGTGCCCTTGGGAATACTCGGTTTTTGCATAACGGGGCAAAGGTAGGCAGGGCGTCAGAACGAAAACTCCCCTCCTTACCAAGGAGGGGACGTTGCCGCGACGCGGCAACTGGGGTGGTGGCACCGCAGGGTGGGCGTTGAACGATGGCCGAATGGCGCGGGCCTGGGCGACACTCGCCTAACGAATGTCGCCCCGCTGGAGCTTCGACGTTCTTTCGCTCCTCACACTACCAATATGTCGCCCTACCGGGTACGACCCCACTGGGGCTTGGCCGCATACTCTGCAACTCGACTTAATTACTGCCAGATAGGAACTCCGCAACTGTCACAAAAAAGCGCGAATCAAATAATTTTGTGACACCGGTTGTCACAAAACCAAAAAATAAAAGTAAAAAGGTGACACACGCTGTCACCTTTTTATCAATTATGGAGTAAGATGTGACAGTCATTCTCCCGAATTTTTATGCGCTTCAGCGATTCCACCCTGCGGGTTGTCCGCACCCATTTCGGGCTCAGCCAGGCCGATTTGGCCGACTACCTCGGCATCAACCGCAGCCTGCTCACCCACGTCGAGGCCGACCGGCGGCCCCTGCCGTTGGTAGCTACCTGGCGCTTGCTGCCGCTGCTGGGGTTGATGCCGCCGCCGCACGGCAGCGCCCCGGCCGCCCCCGCGCCGCCCGACCCCGCCGAAAACACCGCCCAAGCCCTCGATGCGCTGCAATGGCGCCTGAAAGTGTGCCGAAAAGAGGCCCTGGTTTTGGATTTTACGCTGGAGCGGGAGCTGCTGCGGCTGCAGGCGGCCCGGCACCGGCGGGCCTTGCCGGCGCAGCTGGCGGCGCTGCCGCC
>JAQBNT010000266.1 GCA_028288445.1 Hymenobacter sp.
TCGACTGCGCTCAGCATGATGTTATGAAGGGCGCGGGGACGCCAACCAAAAGTTCGCGCTCCTAGTAGCTCTCCTTCCGGAAGCCCCAGGCCCGCAATTCCGCCTCAAACGTCTCCGGGTAGTTGGCCTTCAGCGCGTACACCACGGCTTGCAGCACCTTGCGCAACTCCTGCTTCGCCACGTCTTTCTGGCTCACCGACTTGCTGACTTTGCCGGCCAGGCCGCCGGTTTTCTCCAGCAGGTCCTTGTATTCATCGAAGCGGGTTTGCCAGAAGGCGCGGCCGAACTCGCGGCCGGCGAAAGGGGCATTGGTCACGCTGGGCAGCAGCATGTCGCGCAAGGCTACGAGGCGTTGGTCGCGGTCGCGGCTCAGGTTGAAGCCGCCGTTTTTGTTGGCTAGCAGGCCAAATCCGGGCAGGCGGGCATCGGTTTTGGCTTTGTTGTAGTCGCTGTCTTCGTTGATGTATTTCTTCAAAATGCGCAGGCCCTCGTCCATTTGGTCGTCCAGCTCCTGCAGGCGCTGGCTTTGTGGGGTGCGGGCCGTGGCGGCGCTACGCTTGTCGGTGATGCTGGCGGAGAACTCCAACACCAGCTTGGCGAAATCAGCCTGCGTTTTCCAACGCAGCGCAAACCAAGTTTCCTGGCCCCAGGCGTCGGCCACCAGCCGGCCTACTTCGGCCAGCGGGCCGTCTTTTTTGGGGATGAGCAGCTTGGGGTTCACCACCGCGTCGGCGGTAGAAGTGGGGGTGGAGGCACCGGCCGGAACGGGCGTGGTAGATTGGTCTTCCATGAGGTAAACAAGTAAGAGTGAGGGATGAAATTTGCCGTAGCGCTACGGCCCGGCTAAGGTGCATAAAATTTCATTAAGCTTTCCTTTTCTTCCCGCACTACCGGGCCACCGGCCGGGGGCCTCCCCGCCGGCATCGGCCCGCCGCGCCGGAAGCACCGGGGGCTCCCCGCCGCCTTGGTCGCCTCGGGTTGGCAACTCCGGGGGCTCCCCACTGCCCTTGGCACCCCGTGCCAGGTACTCCGGGGACTCCCCACTGCTCCCAACTCCAAGTGACCAGGGCAGTGGGGGATTTCCCGGGCTGGGTGGCCCGCCCGCCTATCTTCGCCCCACGCGGAGGTAGTCCCCGGCCAGCGGTTGCCCCTAAAAAGGCGAACCCCCGGCTATTGGAGTAGCCGAGGGTTCAGAAAGGGGGGGTAGAGCGAAGAAATTACCACCACGGCTTCTGCTCTTGTTTTCTTGCTGCGGTGTTATCATAAATCCAGGCTTGGGCGTAGCGTTGCCACTCTTTATCGCCGGGTTTGTAAGCAGGGCTGAATTCTCCAGCACCTATATCGAATTTCCCGGCATTGGGAATACGGTCGTCTCCCCAATTGCATCGCTGCACTTTATTGCTCTTTTGACTGGTCCAGGTTCCGACAAATTGGTTATTGCATGAGCCGTCGGCAAAGCTTTCTATGTCATCGTAGCGTAGCACGCCTTTTTTGTCGATATACCATCTGGTAAGTAATACGCCGGTGAAAACCCCGGCCGAGGGCTGATTATTAGTCTCCGTTAATTGGTATTCTGCTAGACAGATTCCTTCGTGCATGGCTGGTGAAACTGTTTCATCAACGCGGGTACTGAATTTTCGCAGCTCCCGCACATGTCTTAGAGTGAAAGTGCCAGTAAAACTACAGATGTTGTCGGTGACTTTTGATTTGCCAGTTATGAGATAAGTATCCGCATGAATCGGGTCCTTTACAGCTGATAATAATTTCATTTGCAACCGCCGATTTTCATCGCCAATAATACCGACGACCAAATAATTAGGCGTGTTCAGCCATAAAGGTGCAAAATTGTATTTCAGATAATTGTCCTTTAATTCAGTTGGTTTAAATTCCTTGCTTGCCAAAATATCACGCATATATTTTTGGCTTTCTGCAGATAAAGGCGTTGTTGTCTTGAAGCCTACAGCAATCCAAATTAGCAAGAGCAAAAGAGATGTTGAAATAGCAGGAGTTCTCATATTCGAAGGTGCTGGCTTTATTATGGACTGAATTTAAATTCCTCACACCTCCACCACTTCCCCCGTCCCGAAATAATAAATAACGCCGCGTACCTCCGCGTACCCTAATTGCTCAAATAGCGTGGCGTAGTTGCGCAGCAGGCGCTTGTGTTTCTCCTGCGGCGGGGGCAGGCGGAAATCGAGCAGCGTGACGCGGCCGCCGAGGCGGTGGTGTTCTTCGAGGGAGGGTTCGAGCACCACGCGGTCGGGCTTGTAGTCGCGCAACTTTACGCCGCCCACCAGGATTTCGCGCTCCGTTTCCACGCTCAGGTGCGGGGCGAAGTAGGGGGCCAGGCGCGGGTCGCTCACCAGCTGCTCCAGGCTCTCGACCAAGGCGGGCCGCTCCTTGGCGCTGAGGATGCCCTCGGCCACGAGCTGGCTGGCCACCCGGCCCACGTCGCCGGCCGTGAGCAGGCGGCGCAGGGCAAAGTGCAGCTTGCGGTTCCACTCGCCCTGGGCCTTTTGCTCGTCAAAATCGAAGAGCGTGGTGGCGTGGCGGCGCAGCTTCAGGCGCTCCTCCCAGGGCGCGGCGGCCAGGTTCGTCAGCTCGTAAGTAGCCGCCATTGGGGCGCTACCGGCCTTTTTCTCCGCCGCCAACGAGCCTTTCGATACTACGAAAGACACCTGTTCTTCCTGCCACTGGCCGCGGCTTTGGAGGTAGCCGTGGAGCAGGTCGGCCACGGTGCGGGCGGCCGTGGTGGGCGCGGCGGCGTCCAGCTCGTCGGTTTTGGTGGTTTTTTTCTCTTCCGGCCGCTTGCTGATGACGTAGAGGCGGTGGCGCGGCCGGGTGAAGGCCACGTACAGCGTGTTCAGCCCTTCGAGGAAGGTTTTCTCGCGTTCCTCGTCGTACTGCGCCCCCAGCACCGTCTGCTGAATGCCCTTGCTCAGGCTCACCACCGCCACGTCGGGCATCAGCTCCATCGGCTTCTGGCCCGGCTCCAGGTGCCCCCACAGCAGGGTGCCCCGGTGCGGCTCCAGGCTCCAGTCGGCAAACGGCACAATCACCACGCCATACGCCAACCCCTTGGCCTTGTGCACCGTGGTGATGGTGATGGCCGCCCGCCCGCCCGGCGCGTTGATGCTGATGCGCCCCTTGCGCTCCTCCCAGTGTGTGAGGAAATTGCCCAGGTTGTTGCCAAATTTCAGGCTGTATTCCAGCGTCAAATCCAGAAAGCGGAACAGGTACTCGCTCTCCCCGTTGCGCCCCAGCAGCCCAAACAGGTTCAGCAGCCGCTCGGCCAGTTCGTAGAGGCCCAGGTTGCCGGTTTCGGCCTCGTTCACGTCGTAGCCCAGCGCCCGCAGCTCGTCGAAAAACGAGGTGCCGCCCGCCGCATTCGCCACCGTGGCAATGTGCCGGGCGCGCGCCGGCGTGGGGGCCAGCCCGCGCACCACCTTGTCCACGAGCAGAAGGGCCTCGGCCCGCGCCAGCGTATCGGCCGGCTGGTGCAGCACCCGCAAAATGCTCACCAGCAGGTTCACCACCTCCGCAAATTCCAGCGCCAGCGAGTCGGCCGAAATAATAGCGTAGCCCCGTTCTTTCAGGAACTTGGCAATGGTCTTGCTGGCCCCCCGCGTGCGGCACAGCACCGAAATATCCTGCAATTCATACCCATCGCGCAGCGCCTGCTCCACCAGTTGCAGGGTGAGGTAGCAGGTGCTCTCGTCGTAGCCCAGCAGCGCCTCGACCGCGTGGCCGGGGAGGGGCTCGGCAGTGTAAGCGCCGGCCGCCGGGGCGAAAATCAGCGCCGGGGCATCCTTTTGGGTGAACAACAGCTCCACATGCCCCTGCTGGTCGGCCCGCTGCGATTCCGGCACCTGCTGCCCAAAATGCGCGTCATAAATCCCCGTCACCAGCCCCAGCGCCTCGTGCCGCCCACTCACCGCCTCAAAAAACGAGTTGTTAAAATCAATAATCTCCCGCGCCGACCGGTAATTCACCTGCAACGCCCGCGGCTCCAGCTTCCCCCGAAACGACTCGTAGCGCCCCCGCAGCAGCTCGCGCATCTCCGGCTCGCGGGCCCGCGCCGCCAGCGCCTCCGTGTTGCCCTGGTGCAGCCGCAGTATCTGCTCCATCTCGCCCCCGCGCCAGCGGTAGATGGCCTGCTTGGCGTCGCCCACCGCCAAGCTGGAATGCCCATTCGCCAGCGTATTTTCCACCAGCGGCAGCAAATTATTCCACTGTAAAACGGAAGTGTCCTGAAACTCATCAATCAGAATATGCTCGTATTTCTCGCCCAGCCGCTCGTACAAAAACGGCACCGGCTCGGTGAGCACAATGCTGGCAATGCGCCGGTTAAATTCCGAAATCAAGACCACGTTGCGCTCGCGGCTAATTTGCTCCACTATTTTATTTAATTCACTCAACAGCGACGCGTGAAATAAATACGGTTGCATCGCCGCCAGCAATAAATAATTCGGCAAATACTCATCCCGCATTTTATCCAGCGTCGCCACCAGCGCCGTCAGCGGCTCGCGCACCGCATCCACCCGCGCCTTGTCGGCGGGCGATTTAATTTTCCCGCCGTGCCATTTATCCTCGGCCAGCGTTTTGCGCACGTAGCTGTTCGGCCCCGCGTCGGGCTGCAGCAGCGCCACGCCCTTCTGCACGTATTGGCCAATGCCGCTTTTGCCGTAATACAGGTCGTCCACGCGCACATCGGCCTGCTCCAGAATAGCCGCGCCCACCTCCTGCGTCTGCGCAAACGCCGCCTCAATCTCCGTCCGCCGCGCCCGAATCTCCTTGTCCAGCCGCCGGAAATCGGCCAGGCTCAACCTATCCAGCTGCGCCACTGCCTCCTGCACCGTCTCATTAAACAGCACCCGGCCAAACCCGGCCAGTTCCTCCGGCAGGCGGCTCCAGCTTTTGCCCTCCTCGGCCTGCCCCAGCGCATATTCCGCCAGCGTCTGCGACAGCAGCTTGCTGTTTGGGTCACGGTTCACCTTATCCAGCAGCGCAGCCACCGCGCTTTGCAGTACCGCATCCGTATCCAATTCCACCTCAAACGTGGCCGGCAAGCCCAGTTCCCGGGTAAACGCCGTCACAATCCGCTGCACAAACGAGTCAATCGTGCTCACCCCAAAATCGGCATAGTGGTACAGCACCAGCCGGAACGTGGCCGCCGCCCGCCGCCGCACCTCCGTCGCCGGCAGCTTCAGCTCGGCCGCAATATCGGCCAGCAGCGCATCCGGCTTACCTTCTTTTGGATAAGCGAAATTCCGCAGCGCATCCACAATGCGGTGCTTCATTTCCCCCGCCGCATCGTTGGTAAACGTAATGGCCAGCACCCGCTTGAAATACGCCGGGTCATCGGCCCCCAGCGCCAGCAGCAGGTATTCTTTCGTTAATTGGTACGTCTTCCCCGAGCCGGCCGAAGAGGAGTAGATGCGGAAGGAGGGAGGCATAACTTTACAGCTTACAAACTAAAATAACGCAAATGTCCTGTCTCGGCGTACTGTTTTCAATCGACCAAAAAACGGTTGATTTAATCAAAGAATTACCTTCTGACGAAGAGCGTATTAATTATGTCAAAGAGGTTATTGAAGAAGACTATTTTGAAAATCAGCCACAATGGGTAGCCGAATTAGTAAAGACCTGGGATGCCATGCATCGCACTCTTACGGACGGGCAACTAGAATTTGATAACGGAGAGTTTCCTTTGAGCCATGTGATTCTTGGCGGCGAAACTCTTTGCGAAGACGAAGGCTATATCATTGTTCTCAAACAGAAAGAACAAGTTGTAGAAATTGCCAATGCCGTCTTACAACTCTCGAAGGAAGAGTTTTCAAAAAGATATCATCTAATTGACCCCGATGAATACGATGGGTCAGTTGACGAAGAAGACTTCGAGGAGACTTGGGAGTGGTTTGAAGAGAGTAAAGAATTCTGGCAAAAAGCTGCTCAAGAAAATAGGAGCGTCCTATTTACTGTTGACCAATAGAAACGTTTAGCCAGCTCACCATCTCCGCCGTCACGCGCACCGGCCGGCCGCTCTTGGGGTCGAGCAGCACCCAGGTCGTTTCCGCCCCGCACAGCAGCACGCCATCGGCGGCGCGGGTGAGGCGGGTGTAGCGCAGCGACGTGGCCCCGCTGGTTTCGCCCACCCAGGTGCTAGCCCGCAGCGTCTCGCCCGCGAAGGCCGATTGCAGGTAGCGAATCCGGTGCTCGCGCACCACCCAGATAATCTGGTCGCGCAGCTCGGCCGGGCAGATGCTGAGCCAGTGCGCGCCCGCCACGTCCTGCACCCAGCGCACGTATTCCACGTTGTTGGCGTGGCCCAGCGCATCAATGGCGCTGGCCGGAACTTGAAAATCGTGCGAAAAAGCGTGGGCGGGCGCGTCGGGCATACTGTATAGGTAGGAGGGGGAGCCGGCAAAGGTCGGCAGCGAATGAAAAAAATACCTATCGACTTGCTGATTTGGAAATTATGCCTATCTTTGACGCAACCTAAGAAACCAAGCCACGGTGGCCCAAAAGCTTAGGGAAACTCCACAACACAACCACCATGCCCACCGGAACGGTAAAATTCTTTAATGAGACCAAAGGCTTTGGTTTCATCAAAAACGACGAAACTGGCGATGACATTTTCGTACACATCAGCGACTTGCAAGTAAGCTCGATTCGCGAAAATGACAAAGTTCAATTCGAAGTGGCTCAGGGCAAAAAAGGCCCGAACGCTGTGAAAGTGACGCTGGTTTAGTCCTGTCCTAGCTTTGTTCTTGATAAGAAAGCCCGCCTTACGGCGGGCTTTTTTTATGCCCGGCGAGGAGGGACATGCTTAAAAGAACGTCATGCTGAGCGCAGCCGAAGCATCTCGTGTGCAGTAGTAATTCACTAGTAAGGAAGAGAATTAGTGATGGCACCGAGATGCTTCGGCTGCGCTCAGCATGACGGGCTGATTGATTCTGAAATTCATTTTACTTATTGTCTAGCTTTTTCAAAATAAAAATCCTACCTTTGCACCCGCATTTGAGGACGGCCCAAGTCCGCGCAAGCCCGAGAGAGGCGCTAACGCATTGGCCGCGTAGTTTTTTGGTTGTTTTTTCCCGCCTGATTGTGACAAGGTAGAAGGAGGGGAAACGTCGCTGAGTACGGCTGTTTTCAGAGCTATGTCTCTTTTCCCCCTTATCAACTCCAATCATGGAAGCTGAAAAAATTGTGGTTCGCTTTGACGAACTGAACCTCTCCGAGGAAGTACAACGCGCCATCACCGAGATGGGCTACGAGGAAGCTTCGGCCATTCAGGCTGCTGCTATTCCCGTGTTGCTCGCCGGCAAAGACGTAATCGGCCAGGCCCAGACGGGTACCGGCAAAACCGCTGCCTTCTCCATTCCCGCCATCGATAACATCGATACCGAGAGCAAAGACGTGCAGGTATTGGTGCTCTGCCCCACCCGCGAGCTCGCGGTGCAGGTTTCGGGCGAAATCCAGAAGCTGGGCAAGTACAAGCGTGGCCTGATGGTGGTGCCCATCTACGGCGGCAGCCCTTACGACCGTCAGCTCCGCGCCCTGGAGCGCGGCGTGCAGATTGTTATCGGCACGCCCGGCCGCATCATGGACCACATCGAGCGTGGCACCCTGAAGCTGGATAACACCACCAAAATCATTCTGGATGAAGCCGACGAAATGCTCGATATGGGCTTCCGCGACGACATCGAGTTCATTCTGAGCAAGATGCCCCAGGAGCGTCAGACGGTGTTCTTCTCGGCCACGATGAGCAAGCCCATCATGGAACTCACCAAGAAGTACCAGCGCGACCCGCAGGTAGTGAAGGTGAACCACAAGACGATGACGGTGACCAACATCGAGCAGAGCTACTACGAGGTGCGCGGCCCCCAGAAAAAGGATGTGCTGAGCCGTTTGCTCGATATGTTCAACCTGAAGTCGACCATCGTTTTCGCCAACACCAAGCGCATGGTGGACGAAATCGTATCGGACCTGCAAGCCAAAGGCTATTTCGCCGAGGGCCTGCACGGCGATATGGGCCAGCAGCAGCGCCAGAATACGCTGGATAAATTCCGCAAGTCGACTATCGAAGTGCTGGTTGCGACCGACGTAGCCGCCCGCGGCATCGACGTGGACAACGTGGAGGCCGTGGTGAACTACGACCTGCCGGCCGACGAAGAATATTACGTACACCGCATCGGCCGCACGGGCCGCGCTGGCAAGTCGGGCAAAGCCTTCACGTTTGTGAGCGGCCGCGACATCTACAAACTGCGCGACATCATGCGCTTCACCAAGGCCGACATCAAGTTGGAGCAGGTGCCGTCGTTTGCCGACGTGTCGGAAGTGAAAACCACGTTGTTCCTGAACCAGATTAAGGAAATCGTGGAGAAGGGCAACCTGGAGAAATACGTGGGCCGCGTGCAGCGCCTGCTCGACCAAGGCGAGGAAATGACCTCGCTCGACATCGCCGCCGCGCTGCTGAAAATGACCATGAAAGAGGACAAGAGTGCCCAGCAGAGCCTCGACGCCAGCAAGGCCGCCGGCCAGGCGCGCCCCGGTTTCACCCGTCTGTTCGTGACTATGGGCAAGAAGGACCGGATTCATCCCCGCGACATCGTGGACCTGATTTCGGAATCGAGCAACCTAACCGGTGCCAAAGTGGGCGACATCGCCCTCTACGACAAGTTCAGCTTTGTAGAAGTACCGTCGGAATACGCCGACGAAATCGTGGGCAAACTGGGCCGCACCAGCATCCAGGGCACTCCGGTTAGCTTCAGCATTGCTACTCCTGTGCAGGAAGGTGCAGCTAAAGAGGAGGGCTTCAACCGCATGGGCGGTGGTGGTCCCGGCGGCTTCGGCGGCGACCGTGAGCGTCGTCCGTTCAATGGCGGCGAGCGTCGTGAAGGCGGCTACAAAGGCGGCAACCGCGGTGGTGGCAGCTTCGGCGGTGGTGAGCGTCGCGAAGGTGGCAGCGGCTACGGTGGTGGCTACAAAGGCAACCGCGACGGCGGCAGCAGCTACGGCAACAAGCCCAGCTACGGCGGTGGCGAGCGTCGCGAAGGCGGCACTGGCAAGTCGGGCTACGGCAACCGCCCGAGCTACGGCGACAAGCCCAGCTATGGCAACAAGCCGAGCTATGGCACACCCCGCGAGTACGACACGCGCCCTGCGCCCCGTGCGCCCCGCAACGAGAGCTTCGACGAATAGGCTATCCGTTATATCCGTTAGGTGAAACTGGGTTATCCAGACTATGTGTTTAGTATAAGTGAATTAATTAGTTACAACAAAAAAGGCCGCTCAATAGAGCGGCCTTTTTTGTTGGGCTGGCTTCGAAAAAGCCAACGGCAATTACTTTGACGAATCGCGCAGGGCTTTGATTTTGTCGTGGCCTTCAACCACACCTTGGTACTGCTTTTCGATTACCGATTTCAGGGCAGCAGGGAGGCCTTCGGCTTTCAGTGCGGTTTGATAGGCTTTTTTGGCGTAGTCTTCGCCGCGTTCGCACTCAGCGAGGATGCTGTGACGGTCTTTGCCGGTTACGGCCGATTTTAGGTCAATCCAGGTGCGGTGGAGGGCGCCAGTGATGGAGCCGCTAGCGCCTTCATTGGTATCCGGCTTGAGGTCCAGCTTGAACATCTGGTCCTCGATTTCATTGAGGTAGCTGGAGCGCTGGGCAGCGAAATGCTTGAACGTGTCCTTCAGGTCGGCGTCTTGTACGTCAACCATGGCTTCGGCGTAGCCTTTCTGGCCGTCCTTGAGGGTTTCAACCAATTCGTTGAGCAGGGCTTGGGTGGCTTTGGCTTCCATGAGGAAAGAGGATTTTGAAGTGAAATATTATGCCTCGTTTACTCCCTGTCCGCTTGGAAGGTTACAGACGCTACGCTTAATGAGGAATTGAGAATGAAGAATTAGAAAATGGGCAGATAGGTTAGAAATTCCTCATTCCTCATTAAGCCGAAGGCGACAGCGCCATGGCTCGGCCGGCCAGGAAGCCGGTGGTCCAAGCGGCTTGGAAGTTGAAGCCGCCGGTTATGCCGTCGATATCAAGCACTTCGCCGGCGAAATACAGGCCGGGCACGCGGCGGCTCTGCATGGTTTTGAGGTCGACTTCATCGAGGACGATGCCGCCACAGGTCACGAATTCCTCCTTATAAGTGGTTTTGCCGCGCACGGCCAGGGGCATTCGGAGTAATAATTCGAGTAAGCGGTTCTGGGCTTTGGCGGGTAGGTCGCTCCAACGGGTTTCGGCGGTGATGCCGGCCTGCTCGGTCAGGTTGCGCCACAGACGTTGCGGCAGGCCAAATTGCGGGTTGCTGGCCACCGTTTTCTTGCCGTTGTCCTGCCGGAACTGTTGCAGCCAGGGGCGCAGGATTTCTTCGGTAAAGGCTGGTATCCAGTTGATAAGCGCAGTGCCTGTGTAGCCCAACTCGCTGAGCCGGCGGGCGCCCCAGGCCGAGAGCTTGAGCACAGCCGGGCCGCTTACGCCCCAGTGTGTGACGAGCAAGGGGCCTTCGTATTGCAGCTTTTCGCCGGCCAGCACCACGCGGGCCTGGGGCACGCTCACACCCATTAGTTCGCTGAGTGGCGAATTGGGCACGTTGAAGGTGAAGAGCGAAGGCACCGGCTCGGCAATGTGGTGGCCGAGGGCACGCAGCCAGTCATAATTGGCAGATTTTGGGTTGCCGCCGGTGGCAATAAGCAACTGCGAAACCAGCAACGACGAGCCCAGCTGCGCGCTGCCGGAACCGCAAATTTTTAGCTTGAAACCGCCTTGTGGTAAGAGCTGTATTTCGTCAACGCTGGCATTGGTGATAATGCGGACGCCGGCCTGGCGGGCGGCTTCTTCCAGGGCGCGGGCAATGGTTTCGCTCGAATCGTTAGTCGGAAACATGCGGCCGTCGGATTCCGTTTTCAGCGTCACGCCCCGTTTGGCAAACCAGGCAATAGTTTCGGCCACGCCAAACTGCTGGAAAGCGGTTTTGAGCTGCTTGCTGCCGCGCGGGTAGTGGGCCACTAGCTGCGCGGGCGTGTCGCAGGCGTGGGTCACGTTGCAGCGACCGCCGCCCGAAACGCGTACTTTAGCGAGGAGTTTTCCCGTCTTTTCCAGCAAAATGACAGAAAGATGGGGGTTGGCTTCGGCGCAGGCAATGGCGCCAAAAAAGCCGGCCGCCCCGCCGCCCAGAACGGCCACGAGGGGAGGAGCTACAGCAGATTTCACAGGGCAAAGGTACGGTGCTCACCTACCAATGGGCTGGCGCTGGATTAGCAGTAGGCCAACGAAGCCAGCACGTCATCATGCTTGAATTGATAGGGCACGATGCTGCGCACCAGACTGCTATCAATGGTTTTGCCGCTCACAGCCTGTTCGTCCTTGAAAGTAGGTGCGGTCAGGTTGAGGTATTGGGCGGCGGCGGGGTAAAAATCGCGGCGACGCGGGTGCTGGTCAGCGCACACGTTCAGGGTGTGGCCCCAAGCCCCACGCTCGATGATGCAGGACAGCACGCCCACTACATCGGTGAGGTGCACGAGGTTGACGGGGGCATTGCCCTGGTCAAGGCCCTGGCGGCCCGACAGAAAGCGGCCGGGGGCCCGCTCCGGGCCAATGAGGCCGCCTAATCGTACCACGGTGCTTTTCCACTGGCCATAGCGGGGCACGAAATGCCCTTCGGCTCGCAACACATCCGAGGCCGCGTCGCGGGTGCTGATAGCATCGGTTTCGCGCATGAGGCGCGGCTCGTTCGGGTACACGCTGGTTGAGCTTACGAACAGTACGTGCGGCGTGCCGGCGGCGGCCACGGCCCGGTGGATGGGCCGCAGCAGGGTGGGGTAGGCCCCGGCGACGGCGGCGCGGGGCGGCACGTTCAGCACCAGCACATCGGCGGCGCTGAGCAGGCGGTGCAGCAGGGCTTCGGCCGGCGCGCCAAAATCGGAACCCAGCCGCAGCAAATGGCCCTGGATGCCGGCTGTCGCCATCAGGGGCAGGTTTTCGGGGGTGGTGGTGGTGCCCAGCACGGGGTGGCCCGACGCCGCCAGCTGCCGGGCCAGCGCCATGCCCAGCCAGCCGCAGCCCAGCACTAATACGGTAGGGAGCCCCGCTCCCGAAGTCAGACTTGTGGAGCCCCCGGAAATGGAACTAGTCATGTAACGTCAGTGCCTTTTAATGCCTTCAAGCTGCGAAGGTGAGAAAAAAATATGAAACACTATATTCGCCATTGAAAATAAATAATCAGGCTTCTGAGCTGCGTTGGGCTAACATTCGCACCAGCAGCCTTGTACCTTCGGGTGGCGGACCAACCCGCTTATCCCACCCTCACCGTCTTTTTTTTCGAATGAACGCACCTTACACCCAGCCCATGCTGCGCGATAACGCCCTTGCTGGCAAAACCATCATCGTGACCGGCGGCGGCACCGGCCTGGGCCGGGCCATGACCACCTATTTCCTTCAGCTGGGGGCCAACGTCACCATCACCAGCCGCAAGCTGGAGGTGCTGGAAAAAACCGCCGATGAGCTTCGTCAGCAAACCGGTGGCAAAGTGCTGGCCATTGCCTGCGACGTGCGCAAGTACGACGAAGTAGAAGCCATGCTGGAGCGCACCATCCAGGAATTTGGCAGCGTGGACGTGCTGCTGAACAACGCGGCCGGCAACTTCATCAGTCCCACCGAGCGCTTGAGCCACAAGGCTTTTGATGTGATTGTGGACATCGTGCTGCGTGGCTCTTATAACTGCACGCTGGCCGTGGGCAAGCGTTGGATTGCCGACAAAAAGCCCGGTACCATCCTCAATATCGTGACTACTTACGCCTCGGTAGGTTCAGCTTTTGTGGTTCCCTCGGCCACGGCCAAGGCCGGCGTACTGGCCATGACGCGCTCATTAGCCGTGGAATGGGCCAAGTACGGTATTCGTTCCAATGCCATCGCGCCCGGCCCATTCCCAACGGAAGGCGCTTGGAGCCGCCTTTTCCCCGAGCCGCTGGCCAGCAAGCTTGACCCGGCCGCCAGCGTGCCGCTCAAGCGTGTGGGGCAGTACCAGGAACTGGCCAACCTGGCCGCGTACCTGGTGTCGGATTTCTCAGCGTACGTGAATGGGGAAGTCGTGACCATCGACGGCGGCGAGTGGCTGAATGGAGCCGGCGAGTTCAACAAGCTCGAAATGCTGACGCCTGAAATGTGGGATACTATCGAGAAAACCATGCGTCGCTAGACCACGGATTGGCTACGCCGAACTTCGTTTCGCTCGGATTTTTCGGATTCCACGGATTTTGTGGACGTTAATCCACCACCTGCTATCATATAAAGAAGGCTTGCCAACTGGCAAGCCTTCTTTATTTTTTCTGCGTCCACAAAATCCGTGGAATCCGAAAAATCCGAGCGAAACGAAGTTTGGCGTAGCCAATCCGTGGTCTAGAGTTTGTAGTCTTTGTAATCCTTGGTGAATTCTTCCAGCGGAATGGGCTGGTTGGGAATCACATCCAGGAATTCAAACTTTTCAAACAAGCCTTTCTCATCATTCACCTGCACCATAGTAGGCAGGTAGGTTTTGGGGTCGACGCAGAGCGTGGTGCGGCGGCCGTAGGAGTTGGGCACCTGTAGCACTTTGCCTTCGGGGATTTTGTCGCCAATGCTCAGACCATTGCGCTCGATGATGCGGAATTCGCCGCAGCCAAACCGTTCGGCCACCGTGCCGATGGTTTCGTTTTTGCCGGCTTTGTAGCTCACGTAGCGGTATTGCGGGTAGTCGGAGCGGAGCACGTAATTGGTGCGGCCAAGCAGGGTGGTGTCGCCCACGTAGCGGAACGAGCGGCTGTAGGAGTTATCCTGGCGCAGGCCGGTGGAGCGCAGCAGGTCTGAAATAGTGCCGAAGCCGGCCTGCAACGCCGTATGGTGCTGGCTGCTGCGCATGAGTTTGCCGTTGGGGTCCAGGCTGAGGGTGACGTAGGGGAAAGCCGCCGGGTACACCCAGGCATCGCCGCCGTTCTGGCCCGCCAGCCAGAGCACTTCCACGCCTTTCTGGTTTTTGATGTAGATGCGTAGCGGCTTGTACGTTAGCTTCATGATGCTGCGGGCCTGATGGATGCTACCTTCGATGCGCTCCTGGGCTTTCACGGTGCAGCGCAGGAATTTCAGGCCTTCAATTGCCGAGCTCATACGCGCCGTGAGCTGCTCCGTGGTGATGGGGGGCGGGGGAGCGGGGACCGTGGCGGCCATTAAAGCCAATATTCCTCCCGGAATAACGAAATGTAGCGCAGTAGAAACTGTAGCGGAAAAAGCAGGCATAAAAGGAAAAATGAGCGGCCGACTGCTCCAGAATCGCGGAGCAAAAACAGGGATTAGTTGAGGTTGATGTGGGGAAAGCGCGATGCCGTGCTGTCGAAAATAAACAACTCATCAATTTCCACGCCACGCAGGAACCGATAGAGTGGAAACTGTTCAACGAGGGCCTGAACAGCGGCGGCGTCATCGCCGTTCATGGTGACCCAGCCCCGGCTTCGGTCGCTGCTGATGGCGTACGACTCCACGATTTTTTCATTTAGTAAGCGGTTGATGAAGTCGCGGTGACGCGGAATGACGGCGATAAAGTCTTCATTAAAGGCATCGGGCAGGCGGAGAGAAACTACGAAAGTTGGCATACGGGCGGAGTGGCATAGCGGCGGAAAGCAAGCCTTGTCAAAAGTAAAGGGAGCGGCTGGAATCCGGCCAGTTGAAGGCAGACAGTGGCAAATAATCAGTCAGTTTGGTCTGCCTGATAACGAAAAAAGCCCCAGCCGGGGCTGGGGCTCCAACGGCGAAGTGCAATTTACGAGTGTCCAAGTTCGGCCACACTGGGCTGGGCCTGGTCACCACGGGCAGGCTCGGCAGCGGCATCCGGGCCAGCGCTGCTGACGGCGGCACGGGCACCGGTTTGCTCCCACTCCCGGAATTTGAGGATTTCGCCCTGGAACTTGCCCACAAACCAGCCAATCAGGCTCAAGTCGTCGAGGAAGCCAATCACCGGAATAAAATCGGGCACCAAATCGATGGGCGACAACACGTAGAGCAGCACCGCCAGACCCGAAACAACCGTGCTTGTGGCAATGTCACGGTACTCACCGCTGATGAAGGCTCGTACCAACCGCACCAGCGTCAGGGCTACGTCGAATAGCTGTTTGAATTTGTTGTCTTTACTTTCCTTGCTGGCTAGTTTATCGGCCGTTTCGTTCAGGATAGCTACTACTTTAAACGGCTTGCCCAGGAGCTTGGTCGCGCGGCCAATAAAGACGTTGAAAAGTGCGTTTTTGGAGATTTTGAGGCCTTTTTCAGCCAGCGGAGATATGGGCATAACAATGCGAGTGAAGGGGTGTTGGGCGGGCTTTACGCGCAATGGCCCCACGTTGTTCACGCCAGCTTCACTCTGGGCCGGCGGCGCTAGCGCTCGAATAGCGGCGTAGTGCCGCCCACCCAGTCCTTATTCTTATTAAAATCGACCCCAATCATTTCGCCCCGGCTCAGGCGGCTGAGGCCACAAAGCAGCGTTGGTCGCGTCTGGTCGGGATGCCAGATGTAGAGCAGGCGAATTTCGCTTTTCACCAGGCCGTCAGGCGATTGTACGACGGGTTCGTACTGAACCTTGCGCTGCAACAGGTAGTGCTCCTTGTCGGTAATGGCATCCAAATCGGCAGCCGTGACGTGCAGGCGCACGCCGGCCCCGGCGAAAGAAAACAGGGGCTTGAGCACGTAGTTTTCCAGGTCGGCAGGGTAGGCGCTTAGCTCGTGCAGGTAGTAGCTGGGCGGCACAAACGGCCCGCTCAGCAACGGCAGCGTGTATTTGCTGACGCGGAAAAACCAGTTGGGGTGGCCCACCCAGGTCACGTCCACATCATCGGTCAGATGAAACTCGCCGGGTAAATCCGGGTAGCGCTCTAATTCGTCAAAAATAACGCGGTTGTAAATGCGCTTAATCAGAATTTGCTGGCCGTCTTTTTCGTAGAATAATTGCCGACCGTTTTTACGCACTTTGGTAAGACAAACGGCCTCAATTCCCCAGAATTCTTTCGTTAAAACAAAATCGATTCGGGTCTTTTGTTTCTCGGGATAAATTTCCAGTAGAATAACGTTTTCCGGTGCTTCATTGCCTAATAGAAAGCGGCGCATTTCTTCACGGTATCCGGCAGAATTCGGCGAATTCAGAAAAGCAGAAACGGAATCAGAAATAGGGAAATGGCGCTCAAAAATACTTGGTAACCAACCCTGAAAGGCATAGAGCGACGGGAATCCCTGCATCTCAATTAGCTGGGGTTCCAAGTCGCCATTAGCATTGCGGCAAACGGCAAAATCAAACGTTAAAAAATCCGGACGGCCCTCATCGCCGGGCACGCGCTGGTGCGCAGGAATGGCTGCTTTAGTTAATTTCTTGAAATTATCCTGCTGAATAACATCGATAATTGAGTCGCCAGCCGCAATTAATTTATCGCGCAAATCAGTCGGGATAAATACCGGTGTTTCGGCCACCCGAAAGTCTAATTGCCCGGGAAATTGCTGGTCGATATCGGCCAGCATTTCCTGGTATTTCGCGGTGGTGAAAGCGGCGTTGTAGCGGTGGCGATGCTCAGGAATCATAAGGAAGGGAGCGACTGAATGCGGGCCGGAATTAAGCGGCCGTGAGCTGGCCCAACTGGGCTAAAGCGCGACGTAAAAAGGTAGGCAGGATGATGGATTCGGTGTATTCAATCGTGTCGGGGTCGGCCAGTAGGCGCACCATTTCGTGGTATTTGGCTTCACCGTAAGTCGTGATTACCTGCTGCTTGCGCTCGTCGGTGAGCATGTAGCGCAACATGCCTTCGCCGTCGGCTTCGGGGTGAAACTGCGTGCCGAATACTTCGGGCGTGAATCGGATGGCCATCACGGCACGGGCCAGGGGCACATGGGGACGCTCTTTTTCGAGGCACAGAATTTTGGCTCCTAATTCCTCAATGCGCGGCATGTTGAGGTCTGCTAATTGGTAATCGCGCGAATCGACCACGTAAAACGGGTCGGACAGGCCTCGCAGCGTGGGCTCGGCCGCCCCGGCCGGCGTGAAATGCACCGGCAACACGCCAAACGAGGTGGATTTGCGCCGGCTAATGGTGCCCACGCCCAAGTGGCGGCTCACCAGTTGAAACGAGTGGCAAATCAATAACAGATATTTTTTTTGCTCATGGGTTTGGTTATGAGCGAGTATTGAATCAATTAGACGGAAGTAGCGGGGCTCCCATAACTCGTCGGAAGGCAGAGGGCTACCGGGGCCGCCGCTTGAAACGTAAATATCATAGTCTAGGCCGGGCAACTCGTTTTCAGCCCGCACATTAAAGGTGTCGACGCGAAACCGGGCCCCGTTTTCCTCCGCACTACGGGCCAGCAACTGCCGGATACAGCGCATTCCCTCGTTGCGCGCATTATCATACATATCCAGAATCGCAATGCGAATAGCTTTCATATAGTAATTAACAAATAGGCTGTTGTAGCCAAAAAATAGAAAAAAGCCAAGCCGGGGCCAGGCGTAAAAACAAACAACGCCAACCGGAGGGCTGGCGTTGCGAAAGCAAAGATAATTACGCTACAGGCCGAATGTGGTTTCGGCCAGAATGTAGTCGACCACCTTGGTCAGGTCGCCGGTTTCGCGGAAAACCTGGAGCTGGCGGTCGGCCCCGGTGCCCATTTCCATCATTTTCAGCACGTATTCTACTTCGTGGCGGCTGCCGAGGTCGTCCACCACATCGTCGATGAAATCGAGCAGCTCCAGGATGAGCTTGCGGGTGGGCACTTCTTCCTGAATGCCGAAATCAATCATGTTGCCGTCGATGCCGTAGCGGGCGGCGCGCCACTTGTTTTCCTTGATGAGGGCGCTGCGGTAGATGCGGAAATTGAGGTTCTGGGCCTTGAGCTTATAGATTTTGGCTACCAGCGCCTGCATGATGGCGGCTACGGCAATGGTTTCGTCGGCGCGCATCATCATATCGCAGATGCGGTACTCAATGGTGTCGAAGAAGGGGTGGAGGCGCACGTCCCACCATATTTTTTTGCCGTTGTCGATGCAGCCGGTTTTTACCAGCAGCGCGATAAACTCGTCGTAGTCGCTGGCGCTGTGGAAAAAGCCCGGAATACCTGTGCGCGGAAATCGCTCGAAAACCTTGGTTCTAAATGATTTATACCCGGTTTCGCGACCTTCCCAGAACGGCGAGTTGGTGCTGAGCGCGAACAAGTGCGGCAGGAAATACCGCAGCGTGTTCATCATGTACACGCCCATTTCCCGGTTTTCGATGCCGACGTGGACGTGCATCCCAAAAACGAGGTTGGACCGCGCAGCCTCCTGCAATTCCTCCACGATTTTATCGTAGCGCACATCGGGCGTGATGGGCTGGTCCTGCCAGCGCGAAAACGGGTGCGTGCCGGCTGCTCCAATTTTCAGGCCCTGCCGGTCGGCCAGCTCAATTACCTGGCGGCGCAGGTGCAGCACTTCGGTGCGCGCCTCGCCAATGTTCTGGCAGATATTGGTGCCCACTTCCACCACGGCCTCGTGCATTTCGGCCTTCACCTGCTCGTGGAGCGTGATTTTGCCGTTTTCAACGATTTGCGAAAGGTGCGAGCGAAGCTCCCGGGTTTCCGGGTCAATGGTCTGAAATTCTTCCTCGATGCCGAGGGTAAACGTAGGCGTAGCCATGAATAGAGCGACTGAGGGAAGGAAGAAAAAACAGGAATAGCCGCGCCCGATTGGGCGGGACGCGGCTATCTGGTGAATCAGTGATTACGCTTTTTTAGCAGCTGGTTTTTTAGCGGCCGGGGCTTTGGGCGCAGCGGCTTTCTTGGCAGCTGGGGCTTTGGCTGCGGGCACTGCGCCGGTGGGCGGCTCGGGCTTGGGGGCGCTGGCGGCTTTCTTCGGCGCGGTTTTTTTGGCGGCGGCCTTGGGGGCACCGGTGGCACCCAGGTCGTTGGTTTCGCTCACGGCGCTGCCTACCTGCACATCGCCGCGGCTGCCAGAAGATTTTTTAGAAGCAGCACCTACGGAATTCTGCACGAAGCTGCCCCAGGTGAGGTTGGTTTTGCCGGCCTGGTTGGCTTGGGCACGCTCAATGGCCAGTAGGGCAGCGTGTTCTACCACCCATTCAAAGTTCTCAGGACCAACGGAGTTCACGTCGGCATCGGGAGCGGGGTTGCCAAAGTCGATGGCGATGGGAACGCCGTCGCGCACGGCAAATTCCACCGTGTTGAAGTCGTAGCCCAAGCCCTGGCACAGGCGCAGCGTGTAGTCCTTGATGGTGTCGAGCAGCTGTTGGCCAGCCTCGCCCTGGGTTTTCATGGTGGTCTGGTAGCGCTGGTGAGGCGCGTTGCGCGGCTCGTAGGGCATGATGAGCACATGCTTGCCGCCCAGGCAGTAGCAGCGGAAATAGTCGTCAAACTCAATGGCTTCTTGGTACAGCATCACCAGCTGGCCGGTTTCGTCGTAGGCGCGCCAGGCTTCCTCGGGGTTGTCTACTTTATACACGCTCTTCCAGCCGCCGCCGGAGTGGGGCTTCATGAAGGCCGGGAAGCCGATGCGCTCAAACGCCCGCTCCCAATCGAACATGGCCAGGTTGCGAAACGAGTTTTCGGAGGTGTCGTCGGGGCGGGCCTTGCTGGGGAGCAGCAGCGTCTTGGGCACCGGCACGCCTAGCTGCACAGCCAGGGCGTTGTTGAAAAACTTTTCGTCGGCGCTCCACCAGAAGGCGTTGTTGATAACGGCCGTGCCGGTCAGGGCTGCGTTTTTCAGGTAGGCGCGGTAGAACGGAACGTCCTGCGAAATCCGGTCGATGATGACGTCGTAGCCGCAGGGCACGGCCTGTTCTACTTGCTCAATCTTCACAAACTCGGCCGTGATGCCGTCCACGGCTTTCTCGTTCACGCGGTCGACAAAGGCTTGTGGGAAGGTGTTTTCCTGTCCGAAGAGGATGCCAATTTTTTTCATGGGTTGGGGTGTTAGGGGCGTTTTCTGGGGTGAAGAATAAGGGAAGCGGAAAGGAGCGGCTTAGCCGATGGTGGCCAGGTACTGGGGGAACATTTCGCGCCACACGGGCCAGTCGTGGTTGCCGAAGGGCTTCACGTCCAGCGTGTAATGAATGCCTTTTTCACTGAGCAGGCGGGCCATCTGGAAGTTGGCTTCCTTGCAGAAGTCATGCTCGGCAGTGCCCAGGATGATATTCATCCACTGGAAATGCTCGTTGTACGCGCCGGGCAGGTACTCGGGCGGATTGTTGTAATACACGTTGTCGTCGTGGTAGCCGTCCACAAACTGGCGAATGTCGAAAGCCGCGCCCATTGTAAATAGATGCGCCACCTGGTCGGGGTGGCGGAAGGCGAAGTTGAGCGCGTGGAAGCCGCCGAAGCTGCAACCCGCCACCGCAATTTTATCGACGTGGCACTCCTGCTGGAGCATGGGCACGAGTTCCTCGCTCAGAAACTGGTCATAGAAAACGTGGTTTTGAACCCGGATTCGCGGTTCGAGGTGCTTGGCGTACCAAGAGTGCTGGTCGATGCTGTCGATGCAGTAAAGCTTGACCCGGCCGGCCTCCACGAGCGGGCGCGCCGCCTCGATGAGCTTGAAGTCGCGGGCCTCGTATTCGCGGCCGCCGGATGTGGGAAAAATGACTACCGGGTAGCCCCAGGTGCCAAAAACCAGCATATCAATATCCTGGCCGAGGTGGTGCGAGTAAAAGCGGCGATGTTGTTCCTGCACGGGGTGGGGGGAGGGGGAGGCGGAGAAATATTTGGGGAG
>JAQBNT010000287.1 GCA_028288445.1 Hymenobacter sp.
AAGGTGCTGAAGCCCGAGATTGACGAGCTCTAAGCCAAGCACGGCGACGACGCCACCAAGGTGCAGAAGGAAACCATGAAGCTGTACCAGGAATTCGGCGTGTCGCCCCTGAGCGGCTGCGTGCCCACCCTGCTCACGCTGCCGATTCTGTTCGCCATGTTCCAGTTCTTCCCGAACGCCATCGAGCTGCGCCAGCAGAGCTTCCTCTGGGCCAAGGATTTGAGCAGCTATGACGTGTTCATCAAGCTGCCCTTCTACGTGAAATGGTACGGCGACCACGTCTCCATGTTCACGCTGATGATGACGGCCTCGACCCTGCTCATGACCTGGCAGAGCAACCAGACCAACACGGCCATGCAGGGCCCGATGAAGACCTACAGCTACCTGATGCCCATCATTTTCCTGTTCGTGCTGAACAGCTTCGCGGCGGGCCTCACCTGGTACTACTTCGTCTCCAACGTCATCACCTTCGCCCAGCAGGCCATCACCAAGACGTTCGTGGACGACACGAAAATCCGCGCCCAGCTCGACGCCAACAAAATCAAAAACAAGGATAAGAAGCCCGGCGGCATCCAGGGCCGCATCGCCGAAGCCATGAAAGCCGCGCAGGAGCGCGAGGCCCAGGCCCGCAAAAAGTCGTAAGGCTTTCAGTCCGTCTGTCATCCTGAATGTAGCGAAGGACCTTATCACGCCAGAACAAGTCGTTCGAGCGTAGTAAGGTCCTTCGCTACGTTCAGGATGACAACCACAAAAAACGGTCATCCCATAAACCAGGCATGGTTTTCGGATGACCGTTTTTTGTGCGCCTATTTTTACGCACCCATTCCCTTACCCCAACCGCCATGCGTCTCTTCTCGCTCCTGTTGCTACTTGGTTTCTTTAGTTTCAGCCTCGTGCTGCCGGCTACTGCCCAGCACCCCACCAAAAAAGTGAAGGTCAAAAAGGCCAGCAAAAAAACCGTAGCCACTACCAAAGCCGTCACGCCCACCCCGGCCGGCCCGGTGCTCACCTTCGAGCGCACGCCCTGTTACGGGCGCTGCCCGGCCTACATCATGCAGGTATATGCCGATGGCCGCGTGGCTTACGAAGGCCGTCACTCCGTGCCAATGATGGGCAAGCACGAGCTCAGGCTGCCCGCCAGCGCCGTGGCCGATATGCTGCGCCAAGCCAAGGAAGCCCACTTTGAAACCTTCGAGAAACAATACCTGAGCGGCGCAACCGACCTACCAAGCACCATCGTCACCATCCGCCAGCCCGATGGCACCCTCAAAAAAGTAACGGCCGAAAACAACGCCCCGGAGAACGTGAAAAACTATTTCACCTACCTCACCACGCAGTTCGACCAACTGGCTCAGCTGAATGGGCTGGAGAAATAAGCCGAATTCCAGACGTGGGTTCCAGACGTGGGTAATACTAGCGGGGGCCTTTTTCCTTCGGCTTGAAAACCGCCCGAAAGGCCTTGAGCGCCGCCGGATGATAAATAGTGGCGTGGGTTTCCTCCGGCATCGGCTCGTAGTGCCAGTTGCCCAGGCGCGCTGCCTGGGGCCGGACCAGCGCCATTAGGCGGCGCGTGGCGGCCGTGTCGCCGTGGATGCTGGTGGCTAGGTACACGGTTGCTACCGGACGGCTTTTTTGCAGCAGCATACCGGCCTGCGCGGCCAACTGGCCGTTGTTCCACCACAGGCTGGGGTCGAAGGCCAGGTAAGTATTGAACAGCCTAGGCTCCAGCAGCAGGGTTTCGACCACGAACAGGCCGGCCAATGACTCGCCCACAATGGCCGTTTCGGCCGTGGTGCGGTAGCGCTGCTTCACCTGCGGCATCAGCTCCTCGCGGATAAACTGGCGGTAGGTGGCCGAGCCACCTACTTTGGGGGCGATTTTCTTGTCCTCGGCATTGGTAGTGGGGCCGGTCAGGTCGCGTCGGCGCTGGGTGTTTTCGATGCCCACCAGGATGAAGGGCCGCATGGTGCCGTTGCCCGTGAGCACTTGCACGAGGCCCGCGACGTGCAGAAAATCCTCGCCAATTCCGCCATCGGGCATGTACAGCACCGGCAGCCGCACCGTGGCCGAATCAGTGTAAGCCGGCGGCAGGTACACGTTGATGCGCCGCGTTTCGCCCAGCGCTTTGGATTCAAGCGTGAAGGTTTGGCCGATGACCAGCGGAGCAGCGGCGGTGCCAGGAGCCGCTGTTTGCGCGTGCACCGTTTGCAGCGAGGCAGTTGCCAAAGCGGCTACCGCTCCTATTATTCTCAAATACCGCATCGTCAGCTTCATTTTGTTGGATGCTTACTCTTTACGCACCCGCTCCAGCAGCAGCTGGTTCATCGGGTTCGGGGTGAGGCCGCGCACGTTGTTCTGCGTCAGGCGCACTACCTCATCGTAGTACAGGCTGATAACGGGCGACTCTTCCACCACAATGCGGTCCATGGCCTGGTACAGCTTGGTGCGCTTGGCCACGTCCTGCGTGCGGCGGGCTTCATCGTAGAGCTTGTCGTAGGCCGCGTTTTTGAAGTGGGTTTTGTCGGGGCCGGCGGGGCTGAAATTGGGGCTGTAGAACAGCGCCAAATAATTTTCCGCATCGGGATAGTCGCCCAGCCAGCTTTTGGCGAAAAATGCCACCCGGCCGTTGTCCACCAAATCCTGCTGCGCGGCCGACTGGTTGATGTCAATCTGCACCTGCACGCCCACATTGGCCCACTGCTTTTGCAAATACTCGCCTATCTCCTTGCGTTCCAGCACCGTGCTTAGGCGCAATTTCAGCGGCTGCTGTGGCCCGTAGCCGGCGGCTCGTAGCAGCTGGCGAGACTTCTGCGGCTGGTAGGTGTAGCCGGGCACTTCCTTTTCGGAGAAGGAGGGCAGCGCCGTGGGCACGAAGCCCGAGGTGCCCGCGTGGCCTACCCGGTTCAGCAGGTAGGTCAGCATTTCGGGTTTATTCAAGGCGTAATTCAGCGCCTGGCGCACGCGCTTGTCGCGCAATGCCCGGCCCTGCACGGCCTGCTCGCCAATCAGATTGGCCGAATCAAGCTGAAAGCCCAGATACTCGGTGTTCAGGTACGGCGCTTTCTGCACCGTGAACTTCCCCTTGAAATCCTCCCGAATGGTGCCATCGGGGTGCATAATCAGGTCGCGCGAGCCGGCCCGGATGCCCGAAAGAAAATCCAGCTTGCCTTGCATAAAGATCAGAAACTCAGTCTTACGGTCGGGCAAAAAGCTCACCGCCACGGCATCGAGGTAAGGCAACTTATGACCCTGCCGGTCGGCACGCCAGTAGTCGGGGTTGCGCTCATAAAGCAGCACGTTGCCCTCGTCCCAGAGTTTGAAACGAAAAGGCCCCGTGCCCACCGGGTGCTCGCGGAAGTCCTTGCCATATTTCTCCACGGCTTCATGGGGCACCACGTAGGCATAGGGCATGGTGAGAATCCCCAGAAACGGAATGAACGGCTCCTTTAAGTGGATGCGTAGCGTTGAGTCGTTCGCCGCTACGAAAGCCGTATCGCTGATGTTGCCATCAGGCTTCTCCAGCACCTTGCCCCGGAAAATCCAGCCGCCCGAGCTGGCCGTGGCCGGGTCGAGGATGCGTTTGAAGCTGTAAACGAAGTCAGCTGCTTTCACCTCCCGGCCCTTGCCGCCGGCAAAAACGTCGCTGTCGTGAAACCGCACACCCGGCCTCAGCACGAACGTGTACTGCCGCCCATCGGGCGAAATGCTGTAGCGCCGAGCCAGCGCGGGCACCGGCAGCAGCGTCGAATCCAGCTCCATCAACCCATTGAACAGCTGCGAAACGGCCCAGGAATTGGCCTGGTTGCGGGCAAAGGCGGGGTCGAGCGAGGACAGCGCCTCGGGCTGGTTGTAGCGAAACACGCGGCGCTCGTCGGCCGCCGGGCGGGCCGCGTCGTGGCAGCCAGCCAGGGCCAGGGCACCCAAATAGAATCCAAAAGGTTTAGCCGATAAGCTAGCCCAACGAGCCAAAAAAGGGGCCATGCGAACAGGGAAAGAATGTATCTTTGTGCAATGCTACGGCAAAAGTTATTAGTTTTTAGCTGGCCCTTGTTTGTTGTCAGGTAGGAGTCGAAAGGCCGTAAAAAGCCCACTACCTGATGATGAAGCACTGAACGACTAACATCTGACAACGAACAACTGACAACTAGAGAGACTCATGGGAAAAATCATCGCGGTAGCCAATCAGAAAGGCGGTGTGGGCAAAACCACTACCTCCATTAACCTCGCGGCGTCCCTGGCCGCCCTGGACTACCGGACCCTGCTCGTTGATGCCGACCCCCAGGCCAACGCCACCTCGGGCGTGGGCTACGACCCCAAGGACATCCAGAACAGCATCTACGAGTGCATGGTGGACGGCATCAACGCCCGCGACATCATCGTGCCCACCAATATTCTGCCCCACCTCGACCTCATGCCCTCCCACATCGACCTGGTGGGGGCCGAGGTGGAGATGATAAACCTGCCCAACCGCGAGGAAAAAATGAAGGAGGCCCTGCGCCCCCTCGCCGCCGAGTACGATTTCATCATCATCGACTGCTCGCCCTCGCTCGGCCTCATCACGGTCAACGCCCTCACGGCCGCGCACTCGGTTATCATCCCGGTGCAGTGCGAGTATTTCGCCCTCGAAGGCCTGGGTAAGCTGCTGAATACCATTAAAATCATTCAGAGCCGCCTCAACACCGAGCTCGAAATCGAAGGCATCCTGCTCACGATGTACGACGTGCGCCTGCGCCTCTCCAACCAAGTGGTGGAGGAAGTCCGCATGCACTTCCAGCAGTTGGCTTTTGACACCATCATCCCCCGCAACGTGAAGCTGAGCGAGTCGCCCAGCTTCGGCATCCCCGTCATCCTGCACGACGCGGAGAGCAAAGGCTCCATCAGCTACCTCAACCTGGCGCGTGAGATTGTGGAGAAAAACAGCGTGGAAGCCACCGAGGAAACAGCGGAGGACGAACGGATTTAGGCAATTATGGCCAAGACGATTGAACAATTGGAAGGCGATTTCTGGGGCAAACCAGAGTTCACGAGCCACGTTGTCGTCACCAGTCATATGCTCCGCAAAAAGCCCGTTGATGAGTTTGGGGTCGAGGAGTTACGCTTTATGATTGGCCAAAATATTGGCACCCAATACCTAATGCCACGAGTATTGGGTATGCTGGAACAAACGCCTCTCATTACGGACTACCATTACCCGGGCGAAGTTCTCCACTCTGTGCTAAAACTTCCCAATGCGTATTGGTTGGCGCATCCCGACCATGTAAAACGGGCTTGCAACGTTTCGCGGTTAGCACTGGAAAAGTTAGCAGAAATTTGCGAGCGAAAGAAAGCATATTCCTTACACAAGGAGAGTGTGGTTCTAAACGACCACAAGTGCCTAGACCGAACTGAACGCATGATACAGGACTTGGCGAAAGAATTCATAGCGACTCATTGTAGCTATTGAGAAACTTCGGCAGCTAAAGCTTCTCAAAGCTCCGTCGGGACGGCATTCGTTGAACGAGTACCGCCCCGACGGAGCTTTGCAAAACCAGGATGGCACGGGACATGCCCCGCTCCGCACAAAAAAACCGCCCCGATGTATCGG
>JAQBNT010000290.1 GCA_028288445.1 Hymenobacter sp.
GATAATTGGTCCTCAAAATGCACCCCGGCGGCCCCGGCCTCAATCATCATCTTCATCAGCTCAAACGCATTCAGGTTGCCGCCGAAACCGGCTTCGGCATCGGCCACGATGGGCGCGAGGTAGTGCACGTTGCTCCGCCCGTCGAGGTGCTGAATCTGGTCGGCCCGCAGCAGGGCGTTATTGATGCGGCGCACCACGGCCGGCACGCTGTCAACGGGGTACAGGCTTTGGTCGGGGTACATGTGGCCCGCGCCGTTGGCATCGGCCGCTACCTGCCAGCCGCTGAGGTAGATGGCCAGCAAGCCGGCCTGCACCTCCTGCACGGCCTGGTTGCCGGTGAGCGCGCCCAGCCCGGCCACGTACTCGCGGGTGTGCAGCAGCTCCCAGAGCCGCTCGGCCCCCTGCCGGGCCAGCGAATACTCGATGTGCACGGAGCCCTGAAGTTTCACCACATCGGCAGGCGAATAAGGGCGTTGGATGCCAATCCAGCGGGGATTGTGGGCCCAGTCGAGGGCAATTTCGGCGGCGCGTTGGGGTTGCGTTTTCATGGGAGTTGGATTGGGGGTTGAGGTTGGAGTACTGATTTGCAGGATGGAAATGGGCAAGGCGTGGCCCGGCTGCCCGGTGGGCGGCTTTTTTGGAGTTCAGGAAATGGGGTATTAGGCGCTTACGCCAGCTGCTCGTAGGCCGGCACAGTTAGGAATTCGATGAACTGCTCGCTCATCACCAGCTTATCGAAAAGCCGGGCCGCGTTCAGGAAGTGGCCAGTTGAATACGCCTCTTCCCCTACCAGGGCTTTGATTTTTTCCAGCTGGCCAGGAACCAGCGAGCGGTATAGCTCCGTCGTCACGGGGCGGCCATCAGCCAAAACGGTACCCGGCGTGTGCAGCCACTGCCACACCTGCGCCCGGCTGATTTCGGCCGTGGCGGCGTCCTCCATCAGGTTGTAAATCGGCACGCAGCCGTTGCCGCCCAGCCAGGAGGCCAGGTATTGGATGGCCACATCAATGTTCAGTTTCAGTCCGTCTTCGGTGATGTTGCCTTGCGGCGCTTTCACCAAATCGGCGGCTGTCACGCGCACGTCGGGGCGCTTGTTCTCGATTTGGTTGGGGCCGGGCATGAGGCGGTTGAACACTTCCAGCGCCACCGGCACCAGGCCGGGGTGGGCCACCCAAGTGCCGTCGTGGCCATTAGTGGCTTCGCGGATTTTATCCTGACGCACCTTTTCCAGGGCTGCATCATTAGCGGCCGGGGCGTTTTTGATGGGAATCTGGGCGGCCATGCCGCCGATGGCGTGCACGCCCCGGCGGTGGCAGGTTTGCACCACCAGCGCCGAGTAGGCAGCCATGAAGGGCACGGTCATGGTCACCTCGGCGCGGTTGGGCAGGCGGAATTCGGGGTTCAGCCCCAGCCTTTTGATGTAGCTGAAAATGTAGTCCCAGCGTCCGCAGTTCAGACCCGCGCTGTGTTCGCGCAGCTCGTACAGAATCTCATTCAGCTCGAAAGCGGCCGGCAGGGTTTCAATCAACACCGTGGCTTTGATGACGCACTTCGGCTGTTTCAACGACCATTGGGCGAAGCCGAATACGTCGTTCCACAGCCGGGCTTCGAGGTGGCTTTCGAGCTTGGGCAGGTAGAAGTACGGGGCCGTGCCCCGGGCGCAGAGCTCATGCGCGTTGTGGAAATAGTAAAGGCCGAAATCGAGCAATGCCGCGCTAATGGGCTCGCCATCCACCAGAATATGCTTCTCCACCAAATGCCAGCCGCGCGGGCGTACCATGAGCACGGCAGTTTTCTCGTTCAGCCGGTATTCTTTGGTGGGCGTGCTGAGCGAGATGGTGCGGCGCACGGCATCACGCAGGTTAATCTGGCCCTGGATGACATTGTCCCAGGTCGGCGCGTTGGAGTCCTCTAGGTCGGCCATGAACACGCTGGCCCCGGAGTTCAGGGCGTTGATAATCATCTTGCGCTCCACCGGGCCGGTGATTTCCACGCGGCGGTCGAGCAGGTCCTGCGGCAGCGGGGCTACGGTCCACTCCTGTTCGCGCAGGCGCTGGGTTTCGGACAGGAAATCGGGCAGGATGCCGGCGGCGAAATCGGCCTGGCGCTCGGCGCGGCGGGCCAGCAGGGCTTGGCGGGTGTGGTCGAAGCGGCGGTGCAGCTCGGCCACGAAGGCCAGGGCCGAGGGCGTGAGGATTTCGGCGAAGGCCGGCGAATAGGTGCCGATAACTTTCACCCGCTCGGGGGTGAGGTAGGTGGGCGCGGGGGCGGGGGCAACGTCGGTGAAAGTCATGGCTTGGTCAGTTGATGGTGAGCAATGAGTGGCGGGGGCTGGTTTTCAGTTGAGTTGCGCGGGTTGCCGATAGTTCGGGGTAGGGCTTTGGGCCGGGCTTGACACAAACATACACTGCGAATTTTATTTTATCAGCGAATATTCGCTGATAAAATAAAATTCGCTTCACGCTCGCATTTAGCTGACCTGCCGTAGCTTCGTCAAAACGACCTCTGCGGCAAATGGCAGCGGTTTTTGCAATAGCACTACCAAGGCGCAATGCCAGAATATTATTTCTCCTATGCTTAATCACGGCCAAGTCGTTCGCCTCATTTTTGGCTTGAAGCTGCGCGAACTGCGGCAGGAGCGCAGCCTGAGTCCGGCCGAGCTGGCGCGGGTCTGCGACGTGTCGGTGAGCTACTTGAATGAGATTGAGAAGGGCAAGAAGTACCCCAAGGCCGACAAGATTCTGAGCCTAAGCAAGGCGCTGGACGTGCGCTACGACCAGCTCACCTCGCTGGAATTGCCGCGCCGGCTGGAGCCCATCGGCGAACTGCTAAATTCGAAGCTGCTGAAGGAATTTCCGCTGGAAATGTACGGGCTGGAGCCGGCCCGCATCATTGAGTTGATTGCCAACGCGCCGGCCCGGATGAATGCCTTCATCAGCACGATTTTTGAGATTGCGCGCAACTATGAGATGCGCCAGGAACACCTGTTTCTGGCCGCGCTGCGCTCGTTTCAGGAGATGCACGACAACTACTTTGAGGACCTGGAGCAGGATGTGCGGGCCTTCGTGGGCAGCCACCAGCTGAGCACTGCCGCGCCGTTTGACCTGAGCCAACTGGAGCGCGTGCTAACCCAGGAATACGGGTACACGTTGGACCGCGAGACGCTGGGCCGGCACGCCGTGGCCACCCAGGCGCGACTGCGGAGCGTGTTTCAGCCCAAAACCAAACGCCTGCTGATGCGGCCGGGGTTGAGTCGGGGCCAGCAGGCCTTTGTGCTGGGGCGCGAGGTGGCTTTCAACTACCTTAAGCTGACGGAGCGGCCCTACGTGAGCAGCAGCTTGCAGGTGCGCTCCTTCGATGAGGTGCTGAACAACTTCAAGGCCTCCTACTTTGCCGGAGCGCTGCTGATGGAGGAGGAAAGCCTGCTTCGCGACGTGAAGAAGTTTTTCGGGGCCAAGAAGTGGCAGCCGGAGCTGCTGCTGAACCTGATGACGCAGTATGACGTGAGCCCCGAGATGTTTATGCAGCGCCTGACCACACTGCTGCCGCGCCATTTCGGGCTGCAAAGCCTGTTCTTCCTGCGCTTCGACCAGGCCGATTCCCTCGCGCCCTTTGAGCTGACCAAGGAGCTGCACCTGGCCCGCCTGCACAACCCCCACGGCAACGAGCTCAACGAGCACTACTGCCGCCGCTGGGTGAGCCTGCGCCTGCTCAACGACGCCCGCGCCCTGCCCCTGCCCGACACCGCCGCCGCGCCCGTGACTGTGGCCGGAGCCCAGAAATCCCGCTACTTCGGCACCGACGACGAATACCTGTGCTTCACGCTGGCCCGCGCCGGCACGCCTACCCAAGTGGCCCTGAGCGTGACCATCGGCCTGCGCTGCGACGATAACCTGAAACAGCACGTCCGCTTCCTGGCTGACCCGGCCCTGCCCTTCCGCATCGTGAACGAAACCTGTGAGCGCTGCCCGATTGCCGATTGCGAGTCGCGCGCGGCGGCCCCCACCGAGATTGTGCGGCTGGCCGAGCGGGCGGCGTTTGAGGCGGCCGTGGCGGAACTTGTCGAAGGGAAAGTCTGATGCGGCGCGGCTACTTAATCGGCGGGATATTACTACTGTTGCTGCTCGCTGCCGCCGGCTACGTGGGGTGGCGCGTGGCCTACCGCCCCAACGTCACGGCCTTTCCCGATGGCCCGGCCTACCTCTACATCCGCACCGGCACGGGCTACGCGGCGGTGCTTGATTCCCTCCAAAAACACGAGTTGCTCATCGAGCCGGCCACCTTCCGCTGGGTGGCCGAGCACCACGACTACCCCGCGCATGTGAAAGCCGGCCGCTACCGCCTCGACCCCGGCATGAGCAACATCGACTTGGTGAAGATGCTGCTATTCGGGCATCAGGACACGGTTAAATTCGAGCTCAAGCCCTTTCACTACATTGAACAGCTGCCGCGCAAGGTATGCGGCCGGCTCGAAACCGACTCTTTCAAGCTGGAGCTTTTGCTGGGCGATAATGAGGGCCTGCAACGCCACTACCACCTCGATACCTGCACCATTCGCACCATGTTCATTCCCGGGCAATACCGGCTGCTGTGGAACACAAGCGCCCCGGTTTTGCTGGATAGCATGGCCGCCCGCTACCGCCGGTTCTGGACGGCGGAACGGCAGGCACGGGCCGATTCGCTGAAGATGACGCGCACCCAGGTGAGCGTGCTGGCCAGCATCGTGCAGCGCGAAACGGCCCAGCCCACCGACAAGCCCCTCATCGCCGCCGTCTACCTCAACCGCCTGCGCAACGGCCAGCCCCTGCAGGCCGACCCTACCCTGCTCTGGCCCCTGCACGGCCTGGGCACCCGCAAGCGCGTGCTGAACGTGGACAAGAAAGTGGATTCGCCCTACAACACCTACCGGCACAAGGGCCTGCCGCCCGGCCCCATCACCACGCCCCTGCCCGGCTCGCTGCTGGCCGTGCTCAAGCCGGCCCACAACAATAACCTGTTCTTCTGCGCCCGGCCCGATGGCAGCGGCTTCTCCGACTTCGCCGAAACCTACGCCCAGCACAAACTCAACGCCCGCCGCTACCAGCACCGGCTGGATAGTTTGGGGGTGAAACGATGACGCGGACGATGGCTTTTCTGTCCGCGCTGGTCGGGGGTCTTGTGTCGACTTAAAACCTTATTTTTCCAGTTTGGCCAAGGCCGGAGGCTGGGCCAAATGCGGCCGGGGATTGGGAAGCGGGATTATCCTTTTGTGGCTACGGGCCGGAGGGCTGGGCTGCTACCCGCCGCCTGTGTACATTTGTTTCCCAATTTTCCGCAAAACCGCCCGTATGCGCCAACCTCTTCTTTTCTTGATTCCTGTCTTCTGTGGATTAACGGCTTCGTCGGCCCTGGCCAGCGGGTATGACAGCGGCCCGCAGGGGGCCCGCGTGCTGGGCCTGGGCGGAGCCAGCACGGCCTACATCAACAGCATTGCCGGCCTGAGCACCAACCCCGGTCTGCTGGGCCAGTGGGCCGATTCGCTCACCCGCGTCAGCATCGGCGGCATCGGCCAGGTGCGGCGCGGCTCCTTTGTGGGCCAGGACACCTACCAGCGCACCGACCAGGAGCTGGCGGTGCAGCCCGGCGGCTACCTCTACGCTACCCACGCCCTGAACAAGCGCGTGGCCTTGGGCCTGGCCATCACCACGCCCTACGGCTACCACACCAAGTGGCCCAGCACCTGGGAAGGCCGCTCCGTGATTCAGGAAAGCCAGCTCAGCACCTACTTCGTGCAGCCCACGGTGGGCATCCGGCTCAACGACAACTTCAGCGCCGGCGTGGGCTTCGTGTACGCGTTTGGCAAATACACCCAGCGCCGCGCCCTGGGCCAGTACGACGACCCGACGGCCCAAACCCAGCTCAGCGCCAGCGGCTCGGGGTTTGGGGTAAATGCGGGCCTGTACGGCCGTAGCGGCGACAACCTGTCCTTCGGCATCAGCTACCGTAGCAGCGTGCAGCTGAAAATGAACAACGGCACCCTCACCACCACCGGCGTGCCCGCCCGCGATGCCAGCGTGGCCCCCGCCTCTTCGGACTTTACCACCCGCATCAGCATGCCCAGCACGCTGTCGGTAGGCATTGCCGACCACATCACCAAGAAATTGCTGCTCACCTTCGACTTCTCCCTCAGCGGCTGGAGCGCGGTCGATTCGCTGAAGCTGAGCGTGGCCGCCACCGGCAGCACCCCCGCCCGCAACCAAAGCAGCGTGCGCCGCTACGAAGATGCCTTGAGCTTCCGCATCGGCAGCGAATACCAGGTGAGCCCCAAGCTGACCTTGCTCGGCGGCTTTCACTACGACGAGACGCCCGTTCGCGACGAGTACATCAACCCCGAGTTCCTTGATGCCAACCGCGTGGGCGTATCGGCCGGCCTGAGCTACCAGCTCAGCACCCGCCTAGCGCTGGAAGGGGCTTATTCCTTCGACTACGGCCAGCTGCGCACCGCCCGCGTTTCCCAGGTCGATGAGAAAGTGGCCAACGTGGCCGGCACCTACCGCATCGCTGTCAACACGGCTTCGGTAGGCATCGCGGTGGCTTTCTAGGCCCGCCGCGCCCCCTTCACTCTGCATTTTTGATTCCGATTTCCGCGATGAAGCATTTCCCTTTTACGCTTTCGGGCCGCGCCGGCGTTGTGGCCGCCACCGCCTTGCTGCTCAATGCCTGTGCCCCGGCCCAGGATACCCCCACCCCCACTACCGGCATCGACCTGAGCCATTACCTGGCCGTGGGCGACAGCTACACGGCCGGCCTAAGCGCCGGCGGCCTCACCCGCACCAGTCAGGACTACTCGTTTCCAAACCTGCTGGCCCAGCAGTTCGCATTGGCCTCGGGCGGGGGCAGCTTTGTGCAGCCCACGCTCGAAGCCGGCACCGGCACGGGCTATTTCAGCCTGCTCGACTACACGGCTACCGGCTTGCCCAGGACGCGCCGGGTGGCGGGCGCGGCCGTGCGCCGCACCGTGGTTAACCCCACCGCCTGCGGCGGCCCCGACACCGTGCGCCTGTTCACACGCAGCGCCACGGCCGGTGCTCTGCCCCAGAACCTGGGCGTGCCGGGCCTCCGACTTAGCCAGATTGAAGTGGCCGGCCTGGGCAACGAAACGAATGCCACCCCCGGCGGGGCTTTCAACCCCTACTTCGAGCGCCTGCTGCCCGCGGCCGATAGCCGCACTTACCTGGGAGCCGTGACAACGGCCGCCAGCTCGGCTACTTTCTTCACCTTTTTTCAGGGCCTCGATGAGCTGATGCCCTACATCCGCAGTGGGGGCACCTGTGGTTCCGTGTCGTTGGCCCTGGCCGACCCCATGAAGACCAATGCCCGAAAAATCCTCGATGTCCTGACCGCCAACGGCCACAAGGGTCTCATCCTGCGCTTGCCCGACATCAGGACGCTGCCGTTGCTGCGCCAGGGCCAAGGCAAGAGCGTGGAGGCCCGCTTGCAGGCCTTCTACAAGGACAAGGCGACGATTTACATCGAAAGCCCTTTCGCCCCCGGCACCTCGCAGCCCATCACCGAAGAAGACTACATTCTGGCCACGGCCCTGCCACGCGTGGGCCAGCTCACGCCGGTGCAGGTGGGCGGCAGCACGCTGATGCTGCCCTACGGCCGCGACGAACGCAATCCGCTCCGCAATGCCGATGTGCTGGACAAAGTCTCCGAGCTCAACGTTCTGACCGGCATCGTCACGGCCTACAATGCCGGCTCTACTAACCCCAGCCGGCCGCTCATCCTGAGCCTGGAATCATTGGCGAAGCTCTACAAGATGCCCGTTGTTGACCCCTCCGTGAGCCTGTACACGGTGGACACCGGTGCGCTGTTTGCCAACGTGGGCAATTCCGTGGCCATTGGCGGCGTGGTCTACTCATCCGAGCCGGTGCGGGGGAATTTCTTCTCCCTGGATTATTACACCCTCACGCCCCGTGGCAATGCCCTGCTAGCCAACACCTGCATCACGGCCATCAACAAGGCGTACCAGGCCAACATCCCGGCAATTGATGTGAACAGGCTGCCCACCACGGCGCAGTAATCCCGGGTTAGCCTTCTGCTTACATTGCGCTGAGGCCGCTGGCCGCTGCTCTTGATAGCCTGCCATCGAAAGGCCGCGACCAGCGGCTTCGCTTATCCGGGGCTATTGCAGTTGGTATAGCCGCAGGGGCAGCGAGTCGGCGCGGGCGGCCTGGCACGCGGCCAGGGTTTCGGCGTAGCCCAAGCCTGTGAACTCGGAATGCTCCAGAAACAGCAGTGGCCGGTGCAGCAGCGGCTCGGGCCAAGCCGCCACCGGCTGCTGTGCCTGGAGCGAATCGAACCGGGCCACGCCCGCTACGTGCCGGTAGCCATCGAGCAGCACGTACTGCACGCCCTGGCGGCGCAGGCCCGCCAACTGCCGCTCATCGGTGACCACAGCCAGGCGTTGCTGACTATCCAAGTACGGGGCCAGGCCCAGGCTCACGGTGCTGGCTACCCGCGTGGCCCCATGCTGCCGGAGCCACGCCGCCACCTGCGGGTAGTGCGTGGGCAGGGGCGCGTATAGCTCGCGCTGGATGCGGAACATATTCTGGCCTACCGCGGCCAGCAGCACCCCGGCTAGTGCCCAGCCGGGCAGCACGCGCCGGCCACTCAGCACGGCCAGCACGGCCAGCGGCAGGTAGGCAAACAGCAGGCCCCGGGGCGCTTTCACCACCAGCGACATGCCGGTCAGCAGCAGCGTGGCCCACACCAGCAGGTAGAGCAGCACCGTCCACTGGCGGGTGGCTGCCCGCCCGCCGGTCTGCCACTGGCGCAGCACCAGCCACGCGGCCAGCCCCAGCCCCGCCAGCAACAGCGGCGACTCGAAGCTGCCCAAATAGCGCAAATAATACAGAAAGTCGGGTTGCAATGTAGCCTGCCGGCCCGCCAGGTTGGCGGTTTTGGGTAGGGCCACGCGCACGTAGAAGGCCAGCCAGCGATACCACGGCAGGCCCACCAGCCACCCCAGCGCCCCCAGCAACACGTAGGGCGCAGCCAATATGCCCAGCACCCGCCCCCAAGTGCGCGGCTGCCGCCAGAGGCCGTCGGCCTGCCACCATTCCAGCACCAGCAGAATGGGAATGGTGAACAGGAATTTATAGTCCACGCTCAGACCCAGCGCCAGCCACAGGGCCACCCAAGGCAAGGCATTGGGCCGGGGCTGCTGCAAGCGCGCCAGGTGGCTGCGCAACAAGCCCGCAAACAACACCAGATTGAGCGAGCTCATGGTGAAATCGCGGCCCGAAAACGTGAGCAGCAACGACGTGCCGCCCAGCAGCGTGAGGCCGGCCGTTTCGGGACCACTGAGGTGGGCTTTTTGACTCACCCAAGACGCGAAAAAGCCCAACCCGGCCACACTCAGCAACGCATTGATGGTTTGAAACACGACAAACCGCTCCACCACCACCGCGATGGGGAGGTAGAAAAGGTTGAACCCCGGACTGCCGTGGTGAAAAAGCTGGGAAAAATCGCCGTGTGCCAGCTGCTGGGTTATTTGCCAGTTGCGTACCGAATCGAAGTCGGGCGCGCCCGCCTCGGCCAGCCGCCACAGCCGGCTCATGGCCACCAGCACCAGCGCCCCCAGCAGCCACCATGTGCGGCTAGCGGAGAAGCGGGCGTTATTTGTGGGGTCAGAAGGAAGCATGAGTGGCGGCGCGGATGGGCAGGCGCGAAGGTCGGCACGCCCGCCGCAACATTCGGCGCGACCTTCGGCTTTACCCCTTTCACTCAAAAAAATTATGCGTCTCGTTATTCAGCGCGTCAGCCAAGCCTCGGTCACCGTCGATGGGCAGGTTACGGGCCAGATTGGTGCCGGGCTGCTGGTGCTGGCCGGCTTCGCCCCCACCGACAATTCAACGTCCCTCGCCTGGATGTGCCGCAAGCTGGTGCAGCTCCGCATTTTTGGCGATGAAAATGGTCAGATGAACCGCAGCGTACAGGATATCGGCGGGCAAATTCTGGTGGTGAGCCAGTTTACGCTGCTGGCCGACGCCCGCAAGGGCAACCGCCCCAGCTACATTGGGGCCGCCCCGCCCGCCGTGGCGGAACCGCTCTATGCGCAGTTTGTGGCGATGGTAGCCGCCGAGTTGGGCCAGCCCGTGCCCACCGGCATCTTCGGGGCCGATATGAAAGTCAGCCTGCTCAACGACGGCCCGGTGACCATCGTGCTCGATTCACCCGCTTAAACTCTTTAATTATTATGACCCTCGAAGAAGCCCAGAAAACCGTTGACACCTGGATTACAACCACTGGAGTGCGCTATTTTAACGAGCTCACCAACATGGCCATCCTCACCGAAGAAGTGGGCGAAGTGGCCCGCCTCATCTCCCGCCAATACGGCGAGCAGTCGTTCAAGGACTCGGACAAGGGCCGCGAACTGGGCGACGAGCTGGCCGACGTCCTGTTCGTCGTCATCTGCCTCGCCAACCAAACCGGCGTCGACCTCACCGAAGCCATGACCCGCAACCTGGCCAAGAAAACCCAGCGCGACAGCCAGCGCCACCAGGATAACGAGAAGCTGAAGTAGCAGTTGGCCCTGTCATCCTGAGCACAGCGAAGGACCTTATCACGTCTGTATCGGCTGTTTTACGGCAGATTATTCAGACGCGATAAGGTCCTTCGCTGCGCTCAGGATGACAAATGCCTTACTCCAATACCAGCCGGTCCTCCTGCCACACGGGCAGCACGTCGGCATAAGAATCAATCCGAAGGCAGAACTCAAAATCCTTACTGGCTTCCAGCGAATTGAGCCGCCGAACGTGGGCCGATTGCAGCAGATATGCCGACAAGTCAGCCTTGCCCTGCTCCCACAGATTCAGCGCGGCCAGCGTGGCATCGGAGCCGCGCACGTCGAAATCCGCACTCAGCCGCTCGGCCAGCGCCCCGCCGAATACAGTGTCTTCGAGGCAGAACTTTCCTTTCCAACCGGCGCACACCACCAGCACATCGCGCTGCTGGCGGCGGGCGAAATCGGCCACGGCCGCCAGATTAAGGAAGCTGCCCACCACTACCGCTTCCGCTGCCAACGAGCGGCGCAATGCCGCCGTCCCGTTAGTCGTGCTGATGGTGAGGGCGCGGCCGCGCACCGGCCGGGCGGCATCCAGAAAGCCGAAGGGCGAGTTGCCCAAATCGAAGCCGGGAGCGGCGAGGCCGTCGCGCTCGGCGGCGGTGAGGCAGCCGTGCTCTCGGCCATAAGCGCTGCATTCATCCAGCGAAGCCACCGGAAAAACGTGGGTCACGCCCTCCCCCAGCGCCGTAACAATGGTGCTGGAAGCCCGCAGAATATCCACAATAACGGCCACTTTGCCGCGCAGGTCATATAGGGGCAGCAGTTCGGGGGAGAAGCAAATATCTAGCTTGGGCACTTTTTCAGTTAAGAGTTAAAGGTTAGGAATTAAGAGTTGACAGCTGGAGACCTTAGAGCCCTTTGCCAACTCTTAACTCCTGACTTTTCAACTCTTCGCTCTATTCTTCGGTGCCTTTGGTCAACGGCAGCTTGCTCACGGTGGCGGGCAGATTTTTGCCGCGAATCTGGACGAAAATCTGGGTACCGGGGGCCGCCAGTTCGGTTTTCACGTAGCCCAGGCCGATGCCTTTGCTGAGCGAGGGCGACTGCGTGCCGCTGGTCACGTCGCCGATTTTCTCACCGTTGGCGTCCACCAGTTCATAGTGGCCGCGCGGAATGCCGGGGCCGTCCATCACGAAGCCCACCAGCTTTTTGCTCACGCCGGCTTCCTTCTGCTTCTTGAGATTCTCGGAGTTGGTGAACTCCTTAGTGAACTTGGTAATCCAGCCCAGGCCGGCTTCGAGAGGCGAAGTGGTGTCGTCGATATCGTTGCCGTAGAGGCAGTAGCCCATTTCGAGGCGCAACGTGTCGCGGGCGCCCAGGCCAATTGGCTTGATACCGTAGGGCTGGCCGGCGAGCATTACTTTATCCCAAACCACCGCGGCGCTTTCGTTCGGAATGTAGAGTTCGAAACCGCCCGCGCCGGTGTAGCCGGTAGCCGAGATAATCACGTCTGGAGCACCGGCAAAGGTGCCCTGCACGAAGGAATAGTACGGGATGCTGCTCAAATCCACGTCAGTCAGCGACTGCAACGCGGCCTGCGCCTTCGGTCCCTGCACCGCAAACAGGCTGGTACGGTCCGAAATATCTTCCATTTCCACGCCCTGCGTGTTGTGGTGCTGAATCCAGTTCCAGTCTTTTTCGATGTTGGAGGCATTCACCACCAGTAGGTAATCCTCATCGGCCAGCTTGTACACTAGCAGGTCGTCCACGATACCGCCGTCGTGGTTGGGCAGGCAGGAATACTGGGCTTTGCCGTCGGTGAGCTTGCTGGCGTCGTTGCTGGTCACGCGCTGGATGAGGTCGAGGGCCTGGGGGCCGCGCAGGCGGAACTCGCCCATGTGCGACACGTCGAACATGCCCACGGCGCGGCGCACGGTGTGGTGCTCGTCGAGGTCGGACGAGTAGCGCACCGGCATGTCGTAGCCGGCGAAGGGCACCATTTTGGCACCCAGCTCGCGGTGCTTGCTATCGAGGGTAACGGTTTTCAGGGAAACGGTCATAGAAGAGTAACTGAGTAGCGGAGTTGCTGCGTGAGTGGGAATGCGTTTGGAGCTGCAAAGGTGGGGCAAAAAAGAAAAGCCGCTTCGTTTCAGAAGCGGCTTTTTCTGTTAGTTGCTGTCATCCTGAGCGGAGCGAAGGACCTTACCACGGCCGAACAATCCGTTCTAACGCGATAAGGTCCTTCGCTCCGCTCAGGATGACAAAAGGCTACACGGCCACCATCCAGTTATGCACGTCGGCACCTTCGCCGGTGCGGATGGCATCCAGGGCCGCGCCTACGCGCTTCGAAAAGGCCTTGGGGCCAACTTCGGGCAGCTCGTAGTCGTGGCCTTCGTAGCCGATAACGGCGATGGGCGCAATGGTAGCGGCCGTGCCGGCTCCGAAGGCTTCTTCCAGCTTGCCGGCAGCCAGGGCTTCCATTATTTCGCGGCTGCTCACTTTGCGCTCTTCCACGGGCAGGCCCATGTCGTGGGCCAACTCCAGCACGCTGCGGCGCGTGATGCCATCGAGGATGCTGGTGCTGAGGGCAGGCGTCACCACGCGGCCGTCAATCACGAAAATGGCATTCATCGTGCCCGACTCTTCCACGTAGCGGTGCTCCGAGGCATCGGTCCAGATGAGCTGGTTGTAGCCTTCTTGCTGGGCTAGCTTGGTGGGGTACATGGCCGCGCCGTAGTTGCCGGCGTTCTTGGCGAAGCCCGCGCCGCCCTCGGCCGAGCGCACGTATTTCTGCTCGAAGCGCACGCGCAGGGGCTTGTTGTAGTACAGGCCCACGGGGCAGGTGAAAATAACAAAGCGGTACGCTTCCGAAGGCCGCACGCCGATGAAGCCATCGGTGGCAAACATGAAGGGGCGGATGTATAGCGAGCTACCGGCCCCCGAGGGCACCCAGCCGGCATCGAGCTTGATGAGCTCGCGCAGGCCCTGCATAAACAGCTCTTCCGGGATGGTGGGCATGCACATGCGCTCGGCCGAGGCGTTGAGGCGCGCCCAGTTGTCGAGGGGACGGAACAGGGCCACGCCGCCATCGGTCTGGTGATAGGCCTTCATGCCCTCGAAAATGGCCTGGCCGTAGTGCAGGGCCGAGTTGGCGGGGCTCACCGAGAGGTCGCCGTAGGGCAGAATCTGGGCGTCCTGCCACTCGCCGTCGCGGTAGTCCACCACAAACATGTGGTCGGAGAATACTTTGCCGAATTCGAGGTGCTCGAAGTCCTGTGTGGCCAGCCGCGAGGCCGTAGTTGGCTGCGTGTGAATCGGAAGAGTGTCTATCATAAAAAGGCAATTAGGAGGTACGCGTGGGTGGGATTTTCCGAGTACGGAATTGGGGAGGGAGTGGGTAATTAAGCGGGTATTTTGCGGGGAAGAACGTCGCGCATATCATAATCTATGCATGACGTTTTATTGCGCCAGTTCGGTTCAGATGCGGGCCTGCCAGGTCACTTCCTCCACGCCCAGCTCGTGGGCCATGGCCCGGCTCAGCACAAACAGGAAGTCGGACAGACGGTTCAGATACACCACCACCAATTCGGCCACAAAAGCGTCTTCGGCTAGGTGAATGACGAGGCGCTCGGCGCGGCGGCATACGCAACGGGCTACGTGGGCATGGCTTACGGCGGGGTGCCCGCCGGGCAGGATAAAGGCGCGCAGCTCGGGCAAATCGAGGTTGAGGCGGTCCATTTCGTCTTCCAGCAGCGTCACATCGGCGGCGTGCAGGTCGGGCAGCTTCATTTTCGACTTCTCGGGGTCGGCGGCCAGGGCCGAGCCGATGGTGAACAGCCGGTCCTGGATTTCCTTGAGCAGCGGCCGCCGGCCGGCATTCACCTCCTGGTCGCGTACCAGCCCGATGTGCGAGTTCAGCTCATCCACCGTGCCGTAGCACTCGATGCGCAGGCTGCTCTTGGGCACGCGGGTGCCACCAATGAGGGACGTGAGGCCTTTGTCGCCGGTTTTGGTGTAGATTTTCATGAGTTGAAAGGGCGCAAGCCTGGGTTTGGATGGTACAATCTTGGTCGGGGCGCTGGCAAACCCACTCGCGGCGCTGGCAATCCTACTCGGGGTGCCGGCAATCCCACTCGCGGCGCTGGCAAACCCAGTCATTTTTTTGGCACGACTGGGTTTGCCGGCACCCCGACCGGGGCTTCAACAATGCTAATGGCCCGCCACGGCGTGCTTCATCACGTCGTGGTTGATTTCATCCGTCTCCACCAGTCCATCGCGCAGGCGCACGATGCGGTGGGCGTAGCGGGCGATGTCCTCTTCGTGCGTCACCATGATGATGGTGTTGCCCTTGGCATACAGCGCCTCAAACAGGTCCATGATTTCGTGGCTGGTTTTTGAGTCGAGGGCCCCGGTGGGCTCATCGGCCAGCAGCACGCTGGGGTTGTTCACGAGGGCGCGGGCAATGGCTACGCGCTGGCGCTGCCCGCCGCTTAGTTCGTTGGGGCGGTGCGAGGCGCGGTCGGCCAGGCCCACCGAGCGCAGGCTTTCCATGGCGCGCTCGGTGCGCTCGCGCTTGCTCAGGCCGGCGTAGATGAGCGGCAGGGCCACGTTATCCAAAGCGCTGGCGCGGGGCAGCAGGTTGAAGCTCTGGAAAACGAAGCCGATTTCCTTGTTGCGCACTTCGGCCAGCTGGTTGTCGCTCATGCGGCTCACGTCCTGCCCGTTGAGGATGTACTGGCCCTTGCTGGGCGTATCGAGGCAGCCCACGATGTTCATCAGCGTGGACTTGCCCGAGCCCGACGGCCCCATAAACGCCACGTACTCGCCGCGCGGAATCTTGATGGTAACCGAGCGTAGCGCGTTGATTACCTCCGTGCCCATCACGTAGGTTTTGGCGATGTCCGTGGTTTCAATAACGTTCGGATTCATGGAGCAGGGAGCTTATTGCAGAGGTGAGGGAACGGGCGCTTCGGAGAAGGACGCCCCGGCTGCCGCGCGGGCTGCCTGATGGGCGGCGTACTCCGTTGCTAAAGTAGCATACGTAGCGGGCGGCAGCAGCTGGCGCAGTTGCGTCAGGGCATCGGCGGCGTACTCGGTCAGGCCGGCATCGGCGGCGGCCAGCACGTAGGCCCTCAACAGCGGCAGCGACTGTGGGTTTTCATCAAGACCGGTGCGCAGGGCCGAGTAGGCCGCCGTGTAGTCATGTCGGCGCGTGTAAAAGTTAGCGGCTGCGAGGACGGCCGGGGCATTGAACGGGGCTTCGCGCACGATGCGCTGGTAGCTTTTGGCTGCCGCAGTAGCGTTGCGCTGCTGTTCGGCGCGGCGGGCTTCGGCCAGCCAGGCCATGCCCACGCGGGCGGCGGTGTCGAGTGCCAGTACCGGGCGGCCAGCGGCCAGCAACTGCTGCGCCTGCCTCCCCTGCCGCTGCCGGGCCGTGTCGGGCGAAGCCAGGAGCCGCGCCGTGGCCACCCGCATCGAGTCGGCATTGCCGCTCAGGGCTAAGGCATATATCCGCATTTCGGCGGCCTGCGGGGCTCCGTGCAACGCGGCAAAGGCCAGCTGGTCGGCCGCCGTAGCGTATTGGCCCTGCTGGAGCTGCCACAGCGCCAGCAGCTGCTGGAAATAGCCCGAGGTAGCCGAAGTGCCCGCCGCCAGTGGCAACAGCAACTGCCGCGCTACCAACTCCTGCCCCAGCGCGTGCCGTGCCAGCGCCTGCAGAAACAGAAGCTGCTCGTAGTAGCTGGAGTTGGCCGGCTGCGTGGCCAGGCGGCTTAAATTAGAAAGCAGGGCGGGCGTGAGTTGGGCCTTGCGCCGGGCCACGTCCCACAACACCGCATGGTAGAGCTGGGCAAAGCTGGCTTCGTCCAGCACCTGAACATCAGCGGCCGGGGCAACGGGCGTAGGCTCCATTGGCGTAGCGGTGCGGAGCTGGAGCAGCGCGAAGTTGCTCATCAGGGCCGGCTCGGTGGTTTTCAGATTCAGCTGGGCGCTGCGCTTCCGGGCCTCGGCCAGCAGGTTCTGGCTGAGTAGAAAGGCCAGCTGATTGGTGCGACTGGCGTAGCTGCCGGGAGCCAGCTGCTCAGCTTTGTCGAGGTAAAAAGCAACAGAATCTGTTATCGTAGTTCGGGTGAAGAGCTGGGCCAAATCGCCGGCCAGCGCCGCGCTACGTGGGTGGGCTTTCAGGCCGCTACGCAGGATGTCGAGTCCTTCAAACAGGTCATCCGGGTCGTTATAAAGGGTAGCCAGGCGCAAGGAAACCTTCTCATCCGGCCCGCGCAGCAAGGCGCGGCGCAGGGAATTAATTTCGTTCTGGCGCTGCTGCCGAAAGCGGAAAATCGCCGCCCGGCCAAACTCGGCGTGTCGGTTGGCGCGGTACAGCACGTCGCCGCTTTCGGCGTAGTAGCGCTCGGCCAGGCCGGCGAGGCTGAGGTCGTCGGGGGCGGCTTCGCTTTGCTGGCGCGTGAGGTCACCGAGGTAATTATACTGGCCGGCCATCACCTGGTCGGACAGCGGGAAATTCTGACGCGACTGCACCACCACCAAGCCGCCAATTCCCAGAATATACACCGCATAGAAGGGCAACCGGCGCGGCTCAAATACCACCCGGTACACCCGCAGCCGCTGCCGGATAAGCGGCGCAAAATTCAGCAGCACATACAGCAGAAACGGTGCGCCCAGCAGCAGCAGCGTCAGCCCCGTGAAGCTGCGGGCGGCCACCAGCAGCGGTGTGTTGGCCGTGGCAAACGCATAGCCCAGCGCCCCGGCCGCCCCCAGGACTATCAAAGGGTACAGCTGCGCCATACCTGTGGAATACGGCACCCAGGCCGCATAGCTGGGCGCACGCAGGCGCAGGCCCCACCAGCTGGCCACCACAGCCGGCACCAGCAGCACCAGCGGGTCGAGGTTCAGGCCCGGCAGCAGTTGCAGTGCGTCGTCATTCCAGACGTACAGCGACAGCGCGCCCAGGTAAAGCAAACTGGCTGCTACAAACGGCAACAAGCCAAACCGCCCACCCGGCTGCTCGGCCTGGGTATTGAACCAGAGCAAGGCGCGGATATTCTCCACGCCCACCCACAGCACCAGCAGCACCACCAGCACCGCGCCGCCCGGCGTAGCATAAGCCGCCAGCTGCAACACGGTATCCTCGAGGGGCAGTTGGCTTTGGGCGAGCAGCAAAGCACTTAGCCCGGCCACCACGGCTCCCATCACCAGGGCCCGCCGCCACAGCGGCCAGTCCTCCGCAAACGCATGCAAGACGAAACCAATACCGCCCACCAGCCCCAGCATCAGGTACAGGAAATACCGCTCGCTGGTATTGAAAATCCCCAGCGACTCGGTGTTGAGCGACAGCAGCAGAAAAATAACCGGCACCATGCCCGCCACGAAAGCCGTGCGCGCCAGCGTGCTCACCACCGCCACCCAGCCCGCCAGCAGCACTGCCAGCAACACCAGAAATATACCCGCTGCCACGGGCTGCGTGAATGGCCCCGCCACGTCGTGCGTCAGCGTCACGATGAAGCCGCTGGCCTGCACCGGCAGGTGCACCGGGCCGGCCGCCACGCTGTCCAGCGTCAGCGGCACGGCTTGCAGGTGCGCCACTTCGCGCACGGGCAGCGTGCTGTTTTCGCCCGTGAAATAATAAAAGATGGTCAGGCCAACGGCCAGCGCGGCCAGCCAGACCAGCCAGCTGGGCCGCGCCACGGCACGAGGGCTTACAGATTGCGGCGTCACCAGCTATTCCAGCACTTTGGGTACCCGGAAGTAATCCGAATCCTTGCGGGGCGCGTTGCGCAGGCCATCCTGATGGCTCACGGTGTTGCGGGCTTCATCATCGCGCAGCACGTTTATTTCCTGCGAAAGGTGTACCAGCGGCTCCACGCCCGTCGTGTCGAGGCCTTCGAGCTGGGCCACGAAATCGAGGATGTTGTTCAGGTCGCCGAGCATTTGCTGCTCGCGGGTTTCGTCAAATTCGAGGCGGGCCAGGTGGGCCAGGCCGCGCAGGGTGCCAAGGTCGGTGCTCATGCTAATTATAAGTTTTGAATTATGAATTATGAGTTGGTGGGCTGCCGTGGTTCCTGCGAAGCGGGAACGGCAGCCGGAGCGCGCCAGGTGCTGCGGCCGGGCTTCACGGCTCCTTCGGGCAGGAAATCGGCGGCCAGCTGGGCATATACCTGCGCCTTCAGCTCGGGTATATCGGCCAAGGTGAGGCCGGCGGTAGGAATGGGCGGGTGAAAAACGATTTTGAGCCGGTGGTAGCGCACGCGCAGGTCCTTTTCCACATCGGGCATAAACATGTGGTTCAGCGGCATGCCCACCGGTACGATGGGCACCCCCGCCTCAATGGCCATCTGAAAGGCCCCATCCAGAAACGGCAGTAGCTCCTTGCCCGGCGTGGGCGAAATGCGGCCTTCGGCGAAAATGGCAATGCTCTTGCCATCGGCCAGGGTGCGCCGGGCCGCCACCATGGCCCGGCCCCGGCTCACGGCGCTGGCCCGGTCCACGGTAATATAGACGTTGCCAAACAGCGGCCCCCACACCGGCACGCGGGCCAATGATGCCTTGCCCATCATGTTCAGAAAGCCCGGGATGTACTTAAACAGCATCATGATGTCGATGTACGAGCCGTGATTGGCCACGTACACGCAGGGCCGCGGGGTGGGGCCTTTGCTCTCGCGCACCACTTCCACCGGCATGCCCCACATCGTAATAGAGAGCCACGACCAGAAGCGGTTCAGCGCATGCACGACCCCGCCCCCATCGGGCCGCCGGCTGAAAAACCACTGGAAGGGGTAAATCAGCACAAATGGAATAATGAACCACACCACCGCCCAAGTGGTGTAAAGGCGCTGGCCGAGGTAACGAAGCATATGGCGCATAGCAGCAAAGTTAGGCTAGTTGGCCGTTGTGCGTTGCGCAAAGTCGTTGGGCCAGGCAGCGCCCGCCCCTAGGCAGTGGCAAAAGTCTTCTGCTAAGGCGCTGCTACGTGCGGGCGGCCAGCACTTTCTCCGCCTTCAGCAGGCCGGCTACGCTGATGCCGTCCGTAATCCGGTCGTCCATCACCATACGGATGGCTTCGGCCAGCGGCAGCTTCCACAGGCGCAGGTCTTCGGTTTCCTCGGGCTCCAGCTCGCCCTGCGTCAGGTCTTCGGCCAGGTACACGAAGCCTTCTTCGTCCGTCACCGAGTTGGAGGTGTGCAGGCGGGCAATGCGCGTCCAGCGGGCCGCCGTCAGGCCGGTTTCTTCCTTGAGCTCGCGCTGGGCCGATTCCAGAATATCCAGCTCTACCAGGCCGCCGCCCATCGGAATCTCCCAGCTGTACTCGTTCAGCGGGTAGCGGTACTGGCCCACCAGCCAGGTGTTGCCCTCGGCATCGACGGGCACAATGCCCAGCGCCTTGTTCTTCATTGTCACCACCCCATAGATACCCCGGCCGCCGCCGGGGTTCTGCACCTGGTCTTCGCGCACCGAAATCCACGGGTTATGGTACTTGATTTCGCTGCTGAGCGTGTGCCAGGGGTTGTGGGTTTCGTCCACATCGGGGCGGGCTACGGATTGCATGGCTATACGCGAGAAATTTATGGGGTGGCGAATGCAAAACTACGTTGACTGCCGCTTTCACCGACTTGTCATTCGGCGATGTTTACCCGCCATCCGCCGTGAAAAACCTGCCGTTGGGCGCTTAAACGTTCAGATTAATCTAACAGCACTTGCGTTCCCGCCTTTTGGTTTCGTAGCTTTGACCCATAAGTACCCCCGCACGGGCTGGAAATGTGGAAAGGAAGGACCTCTCGTGCGGCGGCGCTCTGGCTGAAAAGGTGGGGTAGACACCTCCAAAGCCGGACCCGCCACTTTAAGGTCGTCACCCTCGGGTGGCGACCTTTTTTTGTGCCTTTGCCGTGCCCTATCGCACTTCTCATGGGCAGTTGAGCTTCTGTCGGGCTTAACCCTGACGGGCGGGCCGCCGTACCACCCTTATCTGGCTACATACATCCCGGCCGGCACCTTCCTCATGGCTCAGCCCAATTCCAAATCCAAGCAAAACCCCACCCCGGAAGAACACGACCCGCTTTTTAACCTGAAGCACGCCCAAGCCGAAGCCGACCTGGCCCAGAACACCCAGGGCCTCGGACCCGTCACCAACGAATACGTCTCGACCGACGAAGACACTGAAATCGATGAAGGCCCCCGCGATAGCCAAGGCCAGCGCCGGGGTGAATCCACGCCCACAGACCTGGGCAGCGCCGCCGGCAGCCACTAACCAGCCGCAATCACACGAGAGGGAGCGGGGAAGAAAGTAACTTTGCACCAAGTTATTCTCTTGCCCCGCTCCCTTTTCCTTTGCTAACAGCTACTTACACTGGCTACGCCCTCGAAGCGGGCCTTGATGAAGCCGGACGTGGCTGCCTGGCCGGTCCGGTTTTCGCGGCCGCCGTCATTCTGCCGCCCGACTTTGCCCCGCAGTTCCTCAACGACTCCAAGCAACTCAGCGCCAAACGGCGCGATGCCCTGCGGCCTATTATCTGCGCCGAAGCCGTGGCGTGGGCGGTGGGTCAGGCCTCGGTAGCGGAAATTACCAGCATTAATATTGCGCAGGCCAGCTACCTGGCCATGCACCGGGCAGTGGCGGCACTCAATATTGAGCCCGCGCATCTTTTAGTAGATGGCAACCGCTTTACGCCAATGGTGGGCTTTGCGCATACCTGCATTATTGGCGGCGATGGCCTTTACCGCAACATAGCCGCCGCCTCTATCCTGGCCAAAACCTTTCGGGACGAGCACATGGTGGCCCTGGCCGAAGAATTCCCGGAATACGGCTGGCAACAGAATGCGGGCTACCCGACGGCCAGCCATCGGGCGGCCATTCGGGCGCACGGCCCCAGCCCGCACCACCGCATGGGATTTCGGCTGCTGTAAGCCGGGTTAATCCTTAAGCTTGAGCAGGTCCAGAAACAGGCTGAATCCGTCCACGCTAGTCCCGCCTTCGCCGAAGGTGTCAAAGCTGAGAGGCTTTATGATGTAGCCGCTCACGGCCAGTTCCTGTGCTTTCAGACGGTCTGATTCGAGGTCGGAAGTCGTCATGATGAAGACGTTCAGGTTTACGAATTCGGGGTCGGAGCGCAGCACTTCCAATAGTTCCAAGCCATTCATGCGGGGCATGTTGATGTCGAGCATCACGAGGCTAGGTTTGGCTATTTTGGGTTCATCGCCCTCGCCGCGCAGCATGCGGAGGGCATCACGGCCATTGCGGGCGTGGATGAGGGGCACGTTGATGTTCTGGCGGCGCAGCTCGCGCTGCACGTTCATCACGTCCATCTGGTCGTCTTCCACGAGCAATATGCTGGGCGTGGGATGGTCGGCGGACATAGGCTTGGCAATTGGCAACAGCGGGAAAATGCCCGCAGAAGCAGCACGGGGCTGCTATAAACTAGAAGCAGATACGGTAGAAATGGCCGGCGTGGCTACTGTGGCGGCTACATTTTTGGTTTTGGGTGGGTGCTTTGGCCAGGTAAAAATGAACTTAGCGCCCTGACCTTCGGCCGATTTGATGCTGATGCGGCCACCCTGCCGCTCCACAATTTTTTTCACAATGGCCAGCCCCACGCCGGTGCTTTCAAGCGTATCGCGCTCCGTCAGGGTCTGGAAGATGACAAAAATACGGTCGTGGTATTCCGGGTCAATACCGGGGCCATCGTCGGCCACCGAAAAGGAATAGAATTCACCAGCATCGTCGCAGCCAATGTGCACGGTGCCCGTGGCGGGGTGGTCGTGGTACTTCACCGCGTTGCTGATGAGGTTGGTAAACACCTGCTGGAGCTGCACGGCATTGGTGGTGAGCGTAGGCAAAAAGAATGGCAGTTCGACCTTAAAGCCGGTGGGCAGGTGCAGGCTGTCGATAATTTCGCGTAGCAGCGTCCGCACGAATACCGTTTCGTTGGCCTGCGTGACCCGGCCCACACGCGCCAGGTCCAGAATGCCGCTGATGAGCTTTTCCATGCGATGCACCCGCTGGCGCATCAGGCCCAGAAACTCGCGGATGTGCGGTGGCAGCGCGTCCTTGCCCATGTCCTCCTCAATCCAGCGCGAGGCGCTTTCGATGCCGCGCAGCGGGGCCTTCAAATCGTGCGATACCACGTAGGCAAACTGGTCAAGCTCTTGGTTGCGGCTTTCGAGCTGGTTGATGTTGGCCCCCACGGTGCGGGCCATCACGTTCAGGGCAGCCGTGAGCTCGCTCACCTCGTCCTGCTCGTTGTCTACAATCTGGGTGTCGTAGTCGCCATCGGCCATGCGGCGAGCCAGGTTGAGCATGCCGCGCAGCCGGCGGGCAAATGTCCGCACGATGTACAGCGCCCACAGCAGCCCCAGCACCAGCGCCATAATGGCCAGCCCCACCGACAGCCATTCGGCCCTGGTGATGCTCTCGTTCAGGCGCTGGCGCATGGCCTTGCGGGAGGCCGCTTCCGTCAGTTCGAATTTATTGAGCCGAAACCGAATATTGTCCATCAGCTGCTTGCCGGTGAGGGTTTCGGCCAGGCGGTGGTGGGGCATATTATCCAGGCCGCGCTGCAACGGGTTGCGACGGCGGGCTTCGCGCTTTTCGGCAATCAACAAATGACTGTAGCCCAGCCATTGCTGAAAAAGCCGCTGGGTCTGGTCAATCAACTGAACCTGCTCGGGGCTTTCCTCAACCAGCGTGCGCAACTGCGAAAAACGGCCAATCAGGTCGCGCTCCCCGGTATAGTAGGTGTCCAGCGTCAGCTCATTGCCGATGAGGACGTAGCCCCGAAATCCGGTTTCCATGTCCACGATATTGCGTAGCATGCTCACCGCTTCGTTCGAGACGTGCTGCGAGGCTTCCACTTGCCGGGAATTGCGCAGCACCTGGCCCGCCAGCTTGTACGAGAACAGGACAATCACCGCAAACAGCGCCAGCAACAGCACAAATCCGGCAAACAACTTCGTAGTCAGGGTTATTTTCATGCACTGGTGCGCGGGCGCATCACTTCGGGTCAGGCCCTGGTACGGAGCTTGGTTTCCATGGTTTGGAGCAGGCCCATCATCTCATCGGCAATGACCTGCAGGGGCGCGTAGCCGGCCCCCGCCTCTTCTACGTTGCCAGCTAGGTAGAGGTCCATTAGCCGGTTGGCTTCCTTGTGAATCAGCACATGCTGCTGGTCAAACTGTCGGGCTTCGGGCAGGTGGGCGTACACTCCGGTTCCGCGCATGCGGGTAGCTATCCATAGGCCCAAGCCGCATTGTTCGGGGTCGCGCAACGGGCCCTCGCCCCCACCATTACCAAAAAGAAAGGAGCGCAGCTTGCTCTTAAAATGTACGTGCTTGATGCGGGCGGAATCAAAATCCTGTTTCAGGTCTTCCGTGGTCATGAGCAAATTTATGCCGGTATGCGAGCGCACGGTGCGAACCACCTGTCGCAAAACCGGGAACTGCCCCGGTGAGATGGGGAAATAGGGCTGAGGAAATCAGCTGACTCCAAACTATACGCCGTAGGGCCGGGGCCGGTTGCCGCTTTGGAATTCGGTACTTTCGCGCTTCACATATTTTCCTGGGTGAGCCTTCGGCACCGCCACCGGCCACCTTTCACCATTTCCCCCACCATGACCCAAGACCAGATTAAGGACTTGAAGGGCCGCGCCGAGGCCCTGAGGAGGTATCTTTGACTACGATGCCCGAAAAGAACAACTAGCCGCTTACGAGGCCAAAACCACTGCCCCCGGCTTCTGGGACGACTCCAAAGCCGCCGAAGCTACGCTCCGCGAAATCAAGCCCATTAAAACCTGGACCGATGATTTCGAGGCCGTACAGCATGCGTTGGCTGATACCGAAGTGCTCTACGACTTCTACAAAGAAGGCGACGTGACCGAAGCCGAAATGCAGGCCGACTACGATGCCACGCTCAAGAAACTGGAAGCGCTGGAGTTCAAGCGCATGCTCTCGGACGAGGAAGACCAGCTTTCGGCCATCATCGACATCAACCCTGGTGCCGGCGGCACCGAAAGCCAGGACTGGGCCGAAATGCTCATGCGCATGTACATCATGTGGGCCGAAAGCCACGGCTTTGGGGTGAAGCAAATCAGCTACCAGCCCGGCGAGGGCGCGGGCATCAAGTCTGCCTCACTCGAAATCGACGGGGACTTCGCCTACGGCTATCTGAAGAGCGAAATTGGTGTGCACCGCCTTGTGCGCATGTCGCCATTCGACAGCAGCGGGCGACGGCACACGTCATTCGCGTCCGTGTTTGCCTACCCGGTAATTGATGACACCATCAACATCGAAATCAACCCCGCCGACATCTCCTGGGACACGTTCCGGGCCGGTGGCGCGGGCGGACAGAACGTGAACAAGGTGGAAACCGCCGTGCGCCTCACCCACGCGCCGTCCGGCATCATCATCGCCGTGCAGATTGAGCGCAGCCAGCTCATGAACAAGGAGCATGCCCTGCGCATGCTCAAATCGCGCCTCTACCAGATTGAGATGGACAAGCGCCACGCCGAACGCGACAAGGTGGAAGCCACCAAGAAGCGCATCGACTTCGGCTCCCAGATTCGCAACTACGTGCTCCACCCCTACAAGCTCATCAAGGACCTGCGCACCGGCATCGAGCGCACCGACGTGCAAAACGTCTTGGATGGGGATTTGGACGAGTACATCAAGGGCTTTCTGATGCAGAGCTGACCCAGCGACAATGGAAATATAATTATCATATGCCTTTTCAACTAATAACATTTTCAACTAATAGCATTATGAACGGCAGATTTCGTAGCTTTATTAAAACGCCAAATACAAAAAGAGTAGCGCTAGAGCCCTAAGAGTCAAGCCAAAGAAGATATCAAAAATAGGTATATTAGTAATTCAAATGGCTTGAACTCAGCCTTTATCGCTGCCTTTGACGCTTTTTTATGCTATACTTGCCGCTGTCATCCAAGACTCACTTTTGTTTTTTTCTTTCACTCACCAACATTCTAACCGCATGAAAAAATCATTATTGTTGGTTTTTGCGTTTGTTATGGCCCTGTTGCAGCAGGCCCAAGCGCAGGACCGGACCATTTCTGGGAAGGTGACCGATAGGGCCACCAGCCAAGGATTACCTGGCGTGACCGTGCTGGCCAAAGGCACTACGGTAGGTACCAGCACCAACGCGGACGGTGGATTCTCGCTGACCGTACCCAGCACTGCGACCACGCTGGTTTTCAGCTTCATTGGCTACGCTTCGCAGGAACAGGCTATCGGCAACTCGAATACGGTCGACATCACCTTAGCCACTGACACAAAACAGTTGAATGAGGTTGTTGTGACCGCATTGGGCCGCGAAGAGTCGAAGCGCAGCCTGGGCTACGCCGTACAGGACGTGAAGGGCGAGGAGTTTACGCAAGCGCGTGAAACCAACGTGGTGAACTCTCTTTCCGGCCGTCTGGCTGGGGTGCAGGTTTCTAATAGCACCGGAGCGCCTGGTAGCTCCTCCCGCATCGTGATTCGTGGGGCCAAATCCATCTCGGGCAACAACCAACCGCTGTTCGTTATCGA
>JAQBNT010000291.1 GCA_028288445.1 Hymenobacter sp.
CACCGGTGGCAGTAGCCCGTCCTTCGACATCGAGAAAAACACCCGCGACTGCCCCAGCAAATCCACCAGAATAACCGACGTGTAGCCCACCAGAATAGCCAGAATCACGGCCGACGACAGCCAGGCGTAGGGCGTTTTCTCGATGGCGATGGCCACCGGCGCGGCGCTGTTTTTGAACTCGGTGTAGTTGGCCAGGCCCGTGAGCACGTGGCCAAACAGCACGAACAGCACCGTGCACACCGCCAGCGACCCCAGGATGCCTATGGGCATGTTGCGTTGCGGGTTCTTGGTTTCCTGCGCCATGGTGGCCACGATGTCGAAGCCGATGAACACGAAGAAAATGACGCCCGCCCCGCGCAAAATGCCGCTCAGCCCGAACTCGCCGAACGTGCCGGTGTTGGCCGGGATGTAGGGCTGGTAGTTGGCCGGGTCGATGTACTGCCAGCCCAGCGCAATGAACACGAGCACCACCGCCACCTTCAGCGCCACCACCAGGGCGTTGAACCACGCCGAACCTTTGGTGCCCCGCGTGTCAATGGCCGTAATGGCCAGCACGATGAGCATGGCCGGCACGTTCACGAAGCCGCTCACGGTGGAACCGTCGGCCAGCGTCGCGCTTTCAAACGGCGACATCACCAGCCGCGCCGGGATGTGCAGTCCGTATTTTCCCAAAAACTTAATCAGGTACTGCGACCAGCTGATGGCCACCGTGGCCGCCCCCACCGAGTATTCCAGCACCAAGTCCCAGCCGATAATCCAAGCGAACAGCTCGCCCATCGTGGCGTAGGAATACGTGTAGGCCGAGCCCGAAACGGGCACCATGGCCGCAAACTCGGCGTAGCACAGCGCCGAGAAGGCGCAGCCCACGGCCGCCACGATAAAGGAAATAGTAACTGCCGGCCCGGCATTATTCGCTGCCGCAATGCCGGTGAGCGAGAACAGGCCCGCCCCGATAATAACGCCGATGCCAATGGCAATCAGGCTCACGCCATTCAGGCTGCGTTTGAGGGTGTTCGCCCCCGTTTCGGCCGCTTCCGCTCGGAGCAGCTCCAATGATTTTTTCAACATATAAAGATAGAAACGCGCCACACCACCGCCCCACCCGGAGCGGCCGTGCCGCAAAGCAAAAACCCGTAAAAAAAGAATGAAACCGCGCCGGCCGTAGCCTCAGCTACGCAGCTCTACCGCCCAAAATCAACAGCAACAACAGCCTGCGAACATCCGGCCCGTCGTCAACAAACGGGCACGAAAAACACCAGGAAAAGCAAGCGAGGCAGCGGAAACGGCAGGCACGGCAGTTGTTTTTATATGGTCAGGAATTGGCACCGGGCCGCGGTTGCGGGTGGTTGCCGGCGCGTCGTCGAGCCTGTCTCTCAGCGCCTCTGTATAAAAACAATCCTTCCGGGAGGAGGAATTGATGGAGCAAAGGTAAGGGCGGGCGGGCCTTATGTAGGGGCTTGGCAGCAAAAAGAACGTCATGCTGAGCTTGTCGAAGCATCTCTACTGCAATACTAAAATCGATTAGTTGCGCGGTAGAGATGCTTCGACTTCACTCAGTATGACGTTCCTATTTCCTTCTTTCCAAGCCGTTCCAGCGGCCCGGCTCCTGCCCTACCGCCGCAAAGCCAGCCGCACGCCGGCCATCAGCCAGCGGCCGGGCATCTGCGCCCCCAGCAGGTCGGAATATTTCGCGTCGAACAGGTTCTGGGCCTGGCCCACCACCCACAGGCGCTCGGGCAGCAGCGCCACATCGAGCCGGCCGTTGATGACCACGTAGTCGGGCGTGAGGACGGCGTCGTTCACGGTGGTGCTGGGCACGGTGTTCTGGCTGGCGCGCTGCTTGTATACCCCGCCCAGGCTGGCCGTGAAGCGGCGATGCACCAGACTCGCATTGCCGCTCACCAGTTGCTTGGCCACGTTGCTCAGGTACTGCGACGTGATGTCGCCGGCTATATCGAGGTGGGTGTAGGTGTAGCCCACGCTGCCTTCGAGGCGCAGCCCTTTGCTCAACTGGGCGCGGGTGCTGGCTTCAAACTCCAGCCCTTGAGTGGTTACGGCAAACAGGTTCTGGGCGTAGCGGTAGGTACTGGCCGGGTTCAGGTTGGTGAAGCCGGTGCCGGCCTGCACCACATTGCCGGGCGTGCTCACATAGTCAATCAGGTTGCGGCCGTAGCGGTTAAAATAGGTACCGCGCAGCGTGAGGGCCGGGCCAACCACGTAGTCGAGGCCGCCCTCGTAGCTCCAGGTGCGCTCGGCTTCGAGGCCAGGGTTGCCCACGTTGAAGCCGGTGGGCACCGTACCCGGCCGGATGGCCGAGTTGTACTGCTCGGTAAAATTGGCCGCCCGGATGGCGCGGCCCACGGCGGCGCGCACCGTCAGCTTCTCACCCAGCAGCTGGCTGGCGGTGAGCTGCGGCAACACTTCTGTGCCGTAAGCCTGGTCGTGGTCGAGGCGCAGGGCGGCGGTCAGGTTCAGACCGGCGGTGGGCATGAGGCCGGCCACGGCAAACGCGCCCTGGTGCCACACGGCGTGGTCGCCGCGGTCGTTGCTACGCACGCTGCGGCGGTCGGCCTGGCCACCCAGGGTCAGCTGCACCTTCTCGGAAAAGCGCAGCTGGTGCTGGGCCTGCACGTTGAGGTAGTGCATGAGGTGGTCGCTGGCCGCCGAGGCGGGCGTGTACACGTAGTAATCGGTGCTGGAGGTTCCGACGAGCTGCAATTCGGTGCGGGCGCGGGTGCTCCAGTCGTAGCGCAGTTGGCCCTGGTACCAGTCGCGCGAGGTGGTTTCGCGGGCGCGGTCGCCGGCGTTGGTGGTGTAGAAATTCTGGGCGTTGTAATCGCGCCGGTCGAAGCTGGCGCGGGCGGCGGCGCTCAACTTATTGTTGATTTGGTAAGCACCCGAGAGCGAGTAGGTGTTCAGCTTAAAATCGTTGCGCAGGCCGCCGGGCAGGCTCAGCAGCTGGCCACTGGCAGTGTTGTTGAGGATGCCGCCGGCCAGTCGCAGGCCCTTATCCTGGCCATAAAAGCCGGCGTTGGTGGTTTTCAAATCATACTCGCCGGCCATAAATGTGCCGCCGATTTCCACGCCATCGGGCCGGTGGGTGGCGGCGAAGGTTTTGGTGACGATGTTGACGAAGCCGCCCACGGCATCGGGGCCGTAGAGGGCCGCGCCGGGGCCGCGCACCACCTCAATCTGCTCAATTTCGGCCGGGGTGATGGGCAGATAGCCCGCGAAATGGCCCGTAAGCGGGTCGTTCAGCCGCATCCCGTCCAGCAGAATCAGCACCTGGTTGAAGGTGGAGCCGCGCAACGTGATGTCGGCCTGAGTGCCAAAGTTGCCCCGGCTCTGCATCTCAATAGCGGGCAGCAGGCGCAGCAAATCATCGAGCGAAGCCACCGGATACTGGCTCAGCGTGCGGCCGGGTATTACGGTCACGTAGCGGCCCGTCTGGCCAGCCACCTGGTCGAGGCGGGTGCCGTACACGGTTACTTCGTTCAGGGCGCGGGTGCTGTCGGCGGGGGTGCTTTGGGCCAGGGAGTTAAAGGTGAAAAGAGTGCAGAAAAATGGGGCGGCGTAGCGAATGGGTCGCATTCATTAGTGAGTTGGTGGGGGCGCAAAGTTATGACCGATGCAGGGGCGGGGCTTGCCCCCGCCCGGACGTTTGGGCCACACGGCTCGATATTTCAACGATTCTGTTCAACGATGGGCGGGGACAGGCCCCGCCCCTACGTGCTACTTTCGCCCTCGCGTAAGGCAACGTCAACCTCGCGCCCGCGTCCTTCGCGCGAAATCCGTTTTCACTCACCCGAAGTTTTTCCATGAAGCATCTTTTCGCGCTGGGCCTGCTGGGCCTGGCGGCCACCACGCCGGCTTTCGCGCAGGCTCCCACCCCGCCCGCGGCCAAGCCCGAATCCCCCTACCGCGCCTCGGCCACCAAGGTCAACGACCTAGTGCACACCAAGCTCGACGTGCGCTTCGACTATGCCAAGCGCCACCTGCTGGGCAAAACCTGGATTACCCTCAAGCCCCACGCCTACCCCACCGATTCGCTCCGGCTCGATGCCAAAGGCATGGACATCAACGCCGTGGCGATGATGAACGGCACTGCGCAAACCCCGCTGAAATACGACTACGCCGATGGCATGAACCTGCGCATCAACCTCGGCCGCATCTTCAAGCCGGGCGAGGAATACACGATTTACATCGATTACGTCTCGAAGCCCGACGAGCTGAAAGTGAAGGGCTCGGCCGCCATTACGGACGCTAAAGGCCTCTACTTCATCAACCCCGACTCGACCGTGAAGGGCAAGCCGGTGCAAATATGGACGCAGGGCGAGACGGAAGGCTCGTCGGCCTGGTTCCCCACCATCGACCGTCCCAACCAGAAAACCACCGAGGAAATCTCGATGACCGTGCCCGCCAAGTACGTGACCTTGAGCAACGGCCGAATGGTGAGCAGCACGCCCGCCGGCCCCGGCCTGCGCACCGACGTGTGGAAAATGGAGCTGCCCCACGCCCCCTACCTGTTCATGATGGCGGTGGGCGACTTCAAAATCTATAAGGACACCTGGCGCGGCAAGGAGGTTAACTATTACCTCGAGCCCAAGTACGCGCCCTTCGCCAAGCAGATTTTCGGCAACACGCCCGACATGCTGGAGTTTTACTCCAACCGGCTCGGCGTGGAGTACCCGTGGAACAAATACAGCCAGATTGTGGCCCGCGACTACGTGAGCGGCGCCATGGAAAATACCACCGCCACCCTGCACGGCGAGCAGGTGCAAATGACCGACCGCGAGCTGATTGACCGCGAATACGGCTCCGAATCGGTGATTGCGCACGAGCTGTTCCACCAGTGGTTTGGCGACTACGTGACGGCCGAAAGCTGGAGCAACATTACCGTGAACGAGACGATGGCCGACTTCTCGGAAGGCCTCTACGCCGAGCACAAGTACGGCCGCGATGCCGCCGATGCGCACTACTACCGCTACCTGCGCCGCTACCTCAGCTCGCCGCGCGATGCCGCTAAAACCCTCGTGCGCTTCCATTACGACGAGCAGGAAGAGGTTTTTGACCTGGTGAGCTACCAGAAAGGCGGGGCCATCATGGACATGCTACGCACTTACCTGGGCGACGATGTGTTCTTCGCCGGCCTGCAGAAATACCTCAAGGACAACGCCCTCGGCAACGGCGAGGCGCACCAGATGCGCTTGGCTTTTGAAGCGGTGTCGGGCCAGGATTTCAACTGGTTCTGGAACCAGTGGTACTTCGCGCCGGGCCACCCCGTCGTGACCATCGACTACGCCTGGGACGCGGCCAAGAAAGCCGAAACCGTGACCGTGAAGCAGACCCAGGCCGGCCAGACCTTCCGCCTGCCCTTCACCATCGACTACTATGTGAGCGGCAAGGTGCAGCACCAGCCCGTGACCATGACGGAGGCCACCCAGACCTTCACCATGCCCCTTTCGGCCAAGCCCGACCTGGTGAACGTGGACGCCAACAAGAAGACGCTCTGGTTGAAAACCGACAATAAAACGGCCGCC
>JAQBNT010000009.1 GCA_028288445.1 Hymenobacter sp.
GATGTAAATCTCGGTTTTGCCCGCGCCCGACACGCCGTGCAACAGTACAATTTCATTCTTGCCAAAATGGGCCAAGATTACATCCAGTGCCGCAGTCTGAGCCTCGGTGAGAGCGAAATTCAGGTGAATGGCCCCTTCGTTTTCGAGCGGAAAACGGCTCACAATCACATCGAACTGCTCCAGCACGCCGTTTTTGATGAGCGTATTCACCGCCGAGGCCGAGAGGTGCGGGCTGCTGGCCAGGTAGGCTTTTTCGATGCCATTCTGGTTGGCGTGTTCGTTCTGGTACACCGGCACGCGCTGCATGTACTTCATCAGCACATCGAGCTGCTTGGGCTTGCTGGTGAGTTGCTCAAACAAATGCTCCAGTGAGGCTTCGGACACGAAATGGTGCGCCAGCCGCACCTTCTTTACCACTTTGGGCGCGTACTTGTCGGCCGTGTGCTCGAAGAGGAAAATCACGTCCTTGTGCATCAGCGACTTGATAACCTTGTGGAAGGACGTGATACCAAGCAGGTCGCCCACTTCGGTAAACGTCAGGGCTTTGCCGTCTTCCACCACACCCAGCGCGTCCACAATCAGCTCTTCCTGAGTGGAAAGCGGGTACTCGTTTTCCTCCCGCGAAAAGCCCGGGTGCAGCTGAATGCGCGACTCCGAGCTGAGCTTCAGCGCCGATGGCAGCGCGGCGTTAATCACCTCGCCGATGGTGCACATGTAATAGTCGGCCATCCAGCGAAACAGCTTGAGCTGCGCCTGGGTAACCACCGGCGCATCATCAATAAATTCGAGGATATACTTGGCCTGATAATCCTTGGGCGCGGTTTCGTGCACGGCCGCCACGATGCAGCTGAGCGTCTTTTTGGCCCCAAACTGCACGATGACGCGCCCACCGATTACCACGTTGTCGTTTAGCTCGTACGGCACCCGGTAGGTGTAGAGCCGGGGCAAGGGCAGGGGCAAAATGACATCGGCAAAGAGCGTCACCCGGTCGGCTGCGGGCGCGGCCACGGGAGCAATAAAATCAAGCGTGAGACTCAAAACAGGTATAGCGTAGGGGCGGATAGTAAAGATAGCAGGGCCGTAGCGCGAACCATAGCGCCGTAGCTACAGCGCCGCCAGCGCGTCCGTCACGCTATACACCGGGGCCTGGCAGGCGTAGTTGCGGCACACATGCACGGCGGTGCGGCCGTCCGTGGGCGTGGGCAGCAGCTTGAGCAGCGGCAGCTCCGAGGCGGCTTCGGTACCGGTCAGCACCGTATCAAACAAAAAATGCCGGCTAAGTTCTTCGCGGAATTCCTCCGTGGCCGGACCCTGGATGGCAATTTCAGCTCCCGGCCGCAGCAGTGCTGCGTAAAGCGAGGCCCAATTGGTGAGGTGCTGCGGCTCTTTCACCACGAGGTGGCGGAGTTGGAGCAGCATTTCGATGGCTAGGTCGGAGTACTGAGCTTTTTCGAGGTGGCGGCCCAGGCGGCGCAGGTTGTGCGCCATGATGGAGTTGGAGGCCGGAATGACGTTGTCGAACAGCTCCTTTTTGCGGGCGATGAGGGGCTCGGCGCGGCTGTCGGTGTAGAAAAATAGCGTTTCGGTGGGGTCGAAGAAATTGGCCAGCACGTATTCCGTCAGCACTTCGGCCTCGCGCAGCCACTTCTCCGCGAAGGTCACTTCGTACAGACTGATATAAGCCTGAATGACCAGCGCATAATCTTCCAGAAAGCCGCTGATGCTGGCGCGGCCGTCTTTGCAGGTTCGAAACAGGCCCACGCCGTCGCGCAGGTTGGCTTCGATGAAACGGGCGTTGTGCTCGGCCATCACCAGAAATTCGGGCTCGCCGAAGGCCCGGTAAGCATCCGTGAGGCCTTGCAGCATGAGCGCATTCCATCCGGTGAGGACTTTGTCATCGAGGCCGGGACGCACACGGGTGGCGCGCACGGCCATGATTTTCTGTTTCCAGCCCGTCACAATTTCTGGCAGTACGCCGGGAGCCAGCTGATGGGCGGCGGCAAACGCCTCGTCGGTTTCGCGGCGGTGCAGGATGTTGCGGCCGTGCTCCCAGTTGCCCACGGCCGTGCAGTTGTAGTAGTCGGAAAACAGCGGCTCCTCGTCACCCAGAATTTCGCGCAATTCTTCTTTTGTGAACACGTAAAATTTGCCTTCCTCGCCCTCGCTGTCGGCATCGAGCGACGAGTAAAATCCGCCCTCATCATTGGTCAGTTCCAGTCGGATAAATTCAATGGTGTCATACACCGTTTCCCGAAAAAGCTCGTCCTGCGTCAGCTGAAAAGCCTCGCTGTAAAGGCTCACCAACTGGCCATTATCGTACAGCATTTTCTCGAAGTGTGGGGCCAGCCATTCCCCGTCCACCGAGTAACGGGCAAAGCCGCCGTGCACCTGGTCATAAATGCCGCCCCAAGCCATCTCGCGCAAGGTCAGCACAGCCTGGTCCAATACCGCCCGGCTGCCGCTGATGGCGTGTGCCCGCAGCAAGAACCGCCAGATGCTGGGCATCGGAAATTTTGGAGCGCGATTCATACCGCCGCGCTCGCGGTCGAAATTCGTGCTTAGGTTGTACACCAGTAGCTTGAATTCATCGTCGGAAACGCCGGCCGGGCCGGTTTCCGGGGTCACACCGATGGCTTCCAGCGCCGCGTAGTCGGCTTCCTGAGCTGCATTGCGGTTGTGTCCGCCGTATTTGGCCAGCTCGCTCTTGCCAATGACCTCCATAAATCGCTCCGCCGACTGCTCCAACTCGGCACGGTGCTCGCCGGCATAGGCTTGGCCGATATTGGTCAGCAGCTTGGTCCAGTTGCCCTGTGGGAAGTAAGTGCCGCCGTAGAAAGGCTTCGCATCGGCGGTCAGGAACACGTTTAATGGCCAGCCACCCTGCAAGCCCATGGCGTGCAGCGCATCCATGTAAATCTGGTCCACGTCAGGCCGTTCCTCACGGTCAACTTTGATGCACACAAAATGCGCATTCATCACGGCTGCCACCGCCTCGTTTTCGAACGATTCGCGCTCCATCACATGGCACCAGTGGCAGGCCGCGTAGCCAATGCTCACCAGAATGGGCTTTTGCTCGGTCTGGGCGCGGTTTAGCGCCTCGGGGCCCCATGGGTACCAGTCCACGGGGTTGTGGGCATGCTGTTGCAGGTAAGGGCTGGTTTCCTGAGCGAGGCGGTTGGTATGCGAAGCAGTATGAGCCATAGGGACGCGGAGTAGGGGAGGTGCTAAAACACCAAACCCGGCTAAAAAGGCCGGGCTTGGGAAATAAATAACGCAACTTGCCGGATTTCAGCAGGCTTTAACTAAAAGTTAAGCTGATTTTTTAGGCGTTTTGGGTTTGGCAGCTGGTTTAACCGCTGGCTTGGCAGCTGCGACAGCCGGTTTATCGGTTTTGGTCACCGTTTTTTTCGGAGCTGCTGGCTTCGGAACAACTGGCTTCGAGGCAGCTGGCTCCGAGGCAACTGCTTTAGGAGTGGCGTTTTTTGGAGCGGCCTTGGCTGCTACCGCTACTTTCTGCTCTGCTGCCGGAGCAGCGGGCTTTTGAACGGATTTAACCGCTTTTTTAGCCGGTACTGGCTTATTGGTGGCTATCGGAGCCGTTTCCGGAGTAGCAACCGCAACCTGTGCTTCAGGCAGGGCCGGGGCCGGAGCCGCGACGGTTTTTCCTCTTGCTGCCACCTTGCGCTTCGGCGTTGTAGGCGTGGCAGTAGGCGAGGCTTCAGCTGCCACTGGCGCATTTGGCACTGTGGGCGTCGGTGTTACTGGCGCATTAGCTGTTTTCGCTTTCGAATCAGCCTTTTTAATAACGGCAGCCTTTGCCGTCACTGGTTTGGCAACAGCAGCTTTTGGGGCAGCAGTCGGAGCCACCAGCGAGGCAGAAGTACCCATCATGCGGCCAGCCGCCACTTGCGTACGGATAACCGAAGGGTCAACCACCGGAATTACCGGCGTGTCGATATCCGGCTTCACCGCCCGGCCACCAACAGCGGCCCGCCTTTTGCGTCCCGTCTGCTTGGCTGGAACTGGATTTGCAACAGGCGTATCCACCGTATCAGCTACTACTGTCGTCGAAACGACAGACGTAGCTTGCCCGCCTACCGGCAGCGTCGCCACCGGTTCCTGCGGCCGGCGCGTATTCGCACGGCGGTTCTCATCAACCGGTTCTGATGGCCCGGAAAGCTGCTCTGCGCTGGCTATCGGTAGGGTTTGATGCGCCGCAGCTGCTGGATTTTCTGAAACGATAGTACCGGCTTCATCAGTGCTGGCAGCTAGTTTCTTGGCCTTTTTCTTCTTCCGATTGCGGCTACTGCGGGAAGGGGTGGGAGCAATATCAGAATCAAATTCAGCACCGGTAATCAGCGCATCTGGCAATGCTGTTGCTGCTTCAGAATCAACAGGTACAAAAGCTTCCGCATCAGCCATTGATACTTCCGACACAGAACTTTCGGCGGCTGTCGGAGGAGCAGCGAATAGCTCCACACGCGACACGCGGCCCGGCTCATTGCGTCGCCCACCCCGTTTCACCGGCTGCGATTTGGTGATAACGCTGGATTTCTCGGATTCCGGACGAGTACTTAGCGCTTCGGGCAATGCGTCAGCCGCTGCTTCCAAAGCCGCTTCCGATGCGGGTAACTGGCCTTCATCCACGCCCAGCTCGGCAGCGAGGCGCAAGGCATGCTTGCGTGCCGTGCGCTTGGCTCCGCCCCGCGAACGCCGCTTTTTCTTGCGTCCTTGCTCTTGTTCAGCAGCCTCTATGTCCTGCGCCGAAACCGGTGCGCCAACAGTCGCTTCTGGCGCGGCAGCAACTGGAATCAACTCAGCCTGCACCGCATCTGCATCTGCCAGGAAAGGCTGCTGCGCAAATTCATCCGCTTCCCCAAAACTGGCGGCCTGGAATGCCTCCGTTTCATTAGGCAAAGCCACCTGGCCTTTGCCCCGACCATCGCGCCGCCCGCGGTCAGGCCGTCCCGAACGGCCTGACCGCTGCGCCCGGAATTCTTCGGGCGACAGTCGTGGCGGCCGGCCATTTTCAATGTTACCACCAGATGGCTCAGATATCGGAGCCACATTAACCTGTGCAACGCGCGTAGTGGCCGAAACCTCAGCGCCTTCGCCAATGTCAATCCGCTCTTCGTCGTCCTCCAATTCTAATGCTATCGGAGGTTGAATTGGTTCTGGCAAAGCCGCAATGCGCGCCCGCACCATGCGCAACTCATCATCCACATCCACTTTGCGCAAACCTAATTGCTCCAGCTTTTCGCGGGTGCTTTCCAAAAACTGCCGGTGCTCAGGCGCGCCTTCGTGCAAGGGCCGGTGGCCCAGCGACTGCCGCACCGCCGCCCATTCTTTGCGGAAACGCCCAAAATCAGCATCGAAATACGCCCGGGCAAACTTCTCCCAGATATAATCCTCCGCCACTTCCGACGGATGCAGCATATCCGACGCATAAAAGCGGTAGTCGCGCAAATCATCCACCAGCAGCTCGTAAGCCGGGAAATACGCCACGCCCGGCAGCAAATCGCTCACAATGTGCGTAGCCAGTCGCAGCACCGACTTGCTCACCGCATTCAGCTGCAACGTGTCTTTTAAATGTCGCACGGGGCTCACCGTCAGTACAAAGCGCAGCTCTGGATTGATGCGCCGCAGGTAAGCGTGCGTTTCTGCCAGCGCATTGATGATTTCGTCCGGCGTCAGCAATTCGCGGACGAACAAGTCGCTCGGCTGCTTGTGGCAATTATTTACCAACTCGCCGGTTTCGCGCAGGCGGTAGGCCCATGCTGTGCCCAGCGTCAGCATCACCACGTCCGTATTGCACAGAAACTCGGCCGTTTGCCGTACCACTTCCTGGATGTACTGGAGCAGCTCCACCGGCGAATCGGCCCCAACGCTGCCGTGCAGGTCGTAGCTCTGCCAGCGGCCGCGGGCCTGCACCAAGTGTCGCTGCCAGTCCATGTCTTCGCCAGCAGCCGCACGTAGCAGCCGAACCAGCGCCAGCGGCTGGAATACCGTGCCAAACGGGTTCACCCGCGTCTCTACCTTGTTGGCCACCAGGCGCGCGCCGATGCTGTCGGCAAAGCACGAGCCCATGGTGAGCACCCGCGCCGTGCGCGCCAGCTGGCCAGCGGCCGGGGCAATTGTCAATTCAGTTCTAAACATTAAAGCAAAAATAGCCCGTAACCGGGCTATGGCCCGAGAACCGGAATAAAAAAAGCCCCGCCAGCAGGCAGGGCTTTTTCAAACTAGCAGTAGAAACCGAGACTACTCGGCTACTACGCGGAAGTTAATCGTGTGCTTCACTTCCTTGTGCAGGTTAGCCGTAGCGGTGTAGTCGCCAGCCGAAGCAGGCTCCTGGTCGAACGACAAACGCTTGCGGTCAATGTCCACACCCTTGGCTTTCAGCGCGTCGGCCAATTGCAGAGTGGTAACGCGACCGAAGATTTTGCCGCTCTCACCCACCTTGGCGGGGATGTCCAGCACCATGCCACCAATTTGGTCAGCAATGGCCTGAGCGTCACCTTTGATTTTGTCGGCTTTGTGAGCGGCTTGACGCACGTTCTCGGCCGTGATTTTCTTGTTCGTCTTGTCGGCCAGCATGGCCAGACCCTGCGGCAACAGGAAGTTGCGACCGTAGCCCGATTTCACGGTCACGATGTCGTTCTTGTACCCGAGGCCCTTAACGTCGTCTTTGAGGATGATTTCCATGTCTTGTAGAAATTCTGAGGGCTAAGTTTTTAATGTGAAACGGATAACTAAATCTGCTTAAACAATTAAAATTTAACTCTCAACATTCAAAATTTATTTCAGGGCGTCGGCTACGTACGGCATCAGAGCCAAGTGGCGGGCCTTCGCGATGGCCTGGGTCACTTTGCGCTGGAATTTCAGGCTGGTGCCGGTGAGGCGGCGGGGCAGCACGCGGCCCTGCTCGTTCACAAACTTCAGCAGGAAGTTCGGGTCTTTGTAGTCCACGTACTTAATACCGTTCTTCTTGAAGCGGCAGTATTTCTTACGGGTGTCCTGCGGCTTGTTCATAGCCGACCGGTC
>JAQBNT010000035.1 GCA_028288445.1 Hymenobacter sp.
CCGGGCATTACCATTTCAACACCTTCTGGGAGGGTGATGATGCCGGTAACGTCGGTGGTACGCAGGTAGAACTGCGGACGGTAGTTGTTGAAGAACGGCGTGTGACGGCCACCTTCCTCTTTCGAGAGCACGTAGACTTCAGCCTTGAACTTCTGGTGAGGAGTTACCGAACCGGGCTTGCAGATAACCATGCCGCGACGGATGGCTTCTTTCTCAATACCGCGGAGCAGCAGACCAACGTTGTCACCAGCTTCGCCACGGTCGAGGATTTTGCGGAACATTTCCACACCCGTAACCGTCGACTTCAGGCCGGCAGCAGCGCCCATGCCCAGGATGTCAACTTGCTCACCCGAGTTGATGATGCCGCGCTCGATACGACCGGTAGCAACAGTGCCACGGCCAGTAATCGAGAACACGTCCTCAACAGGCATCAGGAAAGGCAGGTCGGTCAGACGAGCAGGAATCGGAATGAACGAGTCAACCGCGTCCATCAGCTCTTCGATTTTGGGAACCCAGTTGGCATCACCGTTCAGGCCGCCGAGGGCCGAACCCTGGATAACCGGAATGTTGTCGCCGTCGAAGTCGTAGAACGAGAGGAGTTCGCGGATTTCCATTTCCACCAGCTCGAGGAGCTCGGGGTCATCCACCATGTCCACTTTGTTCATGAACACCACCAGCTGAGGAACACCTACCTGACGGGCGAGCAGGATGTGCTCACGGGTCTGGGGCATCGGGCCGTCGGTAGCAGCTACCACGAGGATAGCACCGTCCATCTGGGCAGCACCGGTTACCATATTCTTCACATAGTCGGCGTGACCGGGGCAGTCAACGTGAGCATAGTGACGGAGAACCGTCGAGTACTCTACGTGCGAAGTGTTGATGGTGATACCACGCTCTTTCTCTTCGGGGGCGTTGTCAATCGAACCGAAATCGCGCTTTTCAGCCAGACCTTTGTTAGCCAGCACCTGCGTGATAGCAGCAGTCAGGGTAGTCTTGCCGTGGTCGACGTGACCGATGGTGCCGATGTTTACGTGCGGCTTGGACCGGTCGAAATTTTCTTTAGCCATTGTAAAGAGTAAAAAAAGAGGTGGTGAAGTGAATTTGAGGTAAAACGGACCCTACACGAAGAAAGCGAGACTCAGCCCCTACTGTAATAGAAAACTGTGCGTCGCTTGCCTGAGAGAACCGTGCCGGCAGCCGGATTGCTCCGACTGCTGGACTTGTGTTGTAATCTGAGCCATTTATGGGATTTGAACCCATGACCTCTTCCTTACCAAGGAAGTGCTCTACCACTGAGCTAAAACGGCTTATGCTAAAAAATGAGCGGGAGACGAGGTTCGAACCCGCGACCTGCAGCTTGGAAGGCTGCCGCTCTACCAGCTGAGCTACTCCCGCAGTTGGTATCCTACCTAAAAAATGTGGGGGTAACAGGACTCGAACCTATGAACCCGAAGGAGGTGAGTTACAGTCACCCGCAATTGCCACTATGCGATACCCCCATTTTTGGTGCTCCTCGGCCGATTGCTGAGAGGCGTAACCCCTTCCGTTTCGCTGCTACCGAAGTAGTAGTGTTTCGTAAGGAGTCGCAAAATTAGAGGTTTTTTGACACAAGGCAAGGGGTAGCGCAAAAAAAGGCTGTTCTTTTTTTGCGCCATTTGCGGAAGTCGCTCCTACATAAGGTTATAAAATGCTTTGAGACGGTCGTCAGTTTCCTTCTCCCGGATGCTTTGGAGCGTGGCTTTGAGACTGGGCATGGATGGGAGCAGCAGCGCGAGGCTCTTGTATGCCCCTAGGCGGATTTCGTAGCGCGGGGCATTGCGGGCGTAATCTTCGAGAATTTTCAGGCCTTTGTCGCGCTCTACGGGCGGGATGTGAGTCATGAGCGTGCCGAAGGACTGGAAGTAGGCGTAGAGGTCGCCTTCGGCTACGTCGGGCAGGCGGCGCAGGAACCAGGTGTATTGGTCGAGGCCGCCGTTGAGGGCATAGTAGCTGGCGATGGCGACGAGGAGCGGGCTGCTCGTGGTGTTTTCGATGGCGGCGACCTGCTGGCGCGTGGTGGGCTCGGGCTTTTTGGCGAGAACTTCAAGAGCGGCGGCGGCTACCAGCGCGGAACTGTCGCCGATTGCTTTGCCGTAGATGGGACCATAATTGCCGTCGGGGAAGGTGGCGAGGGTGGTGATGGCCTGGGCGCGGACGCGGGAGACGGGGTCGGAAGCGAGGCGCTGGATATCCTTGCGCATGCCTTCGGGCTCGGGGCCACGGTAGCGGCGGAGGTGGTCGAGGGCGAGGCGGCGCACGTTCCAGAACTTGTCGTTGAGGGCGTTGCGGAGCAGGCTGCTCACGCTCATCTGGTCGGTTTTATTTTGGAGCAGCTCTAATACTTCCGATTTCTGCTGGTAGCTCTGGGCGTGGTAAAACTGAAAGACCAACTCATCGGTGGTGCGCTCTTCGTCGAACTGGGCCAAGAGTTGGCTTTCGCTGTCGAATTTGACGAGGTTAGGTTTTTGGTTGGCGGGTAGCTGGAAGGTTTGGTCCGCTTTGGTGATGGTGATGTGGTGCTCGGTGGGCTGGTTGCTGCCGGTCCAGACGGCCACGGTGACGGGAAGGCGATAGATGGGCTGGAAGAGCGTATCCTGGGTTTGCTGCACGTGCAGCGTGACCTGGCCGTTGGTGTAGCTGTGGGTGATGCGCAACTCGGGGTGGCCGCGCTTGAGGAACCACTGGTTGAAAAACCACATCAGGTCTTCGCCGGTGGTTTCTTCGAACGCAACGCGCAGCTTGGAGATTTCGACGGCAGAAAGCTTGTTCTGAGTGAGGTAGCGGTTGAGGGAGGCGAAAAAGGCGTCGTCGCCCACGTATTTGCGGAGCATGTGCAGCACGCGGCCGCCCTTGTCGTAAGAATGGCGGTCTAGCATGTCCTCCCGGTTGGCGTAGCGGTAGCGGATGAGGGGCTCGCGCTTGCTCTGAGCTTCTTCGAGGTAGTTGTTGATTTTGATTTCCTGCACAAGTCCGGCTTCGTCGGCACCATACTTGTGTTCGGCCCAGAGGTATTCGGAATAGTCGGCGAAGGACTCGTTCAGCGGCAGGTTGGCCCAGCTTTCGCAGGTCACATAGTCGCCAAACCAATGGTGGAACAACTCGTGGGCTACCACAAACTCGGAGGTTTGGAAATTGGCATCAATAAGCTCGCGCTTAGAGGCCTGTACGAAGCTTCCGAAAGTGGACGCGGTGGTATTTTCCATGGCTCCGCTCACGTAATCGCGCACGGCTACCTGGGCATATTTTTCCCAGGGGTATTCCACACCCAGCTTTTTGGAGAAGAAATCCAGCATCTGGGGCGTGTGGCCGAAAACGGCGCGAGCGGTGCCGGCGTATTTCGGCTCCACATAGTAGTCGACGGGCTTGCCATGCCAGGAGTCGCTCACCACGGCAAAGTCGCCTACGACCATAGTGGCCAGATAGGGCGCGTGGGGTTCACTGAGCTTCCAGGTGTCGGTGCGGGTACCGTCGGGGTTGGCGTGGGAGGACGTGAGCAGGCCGTTGGAAAGCGTTTTGAACTGCTTTTCGACGGTCATGTTGATTTCCTGCGTCATCCGCTGATTGGGCTTGTCAATGGTGGGAAACCAGCAGGAACTGGACTCCGTCTCGCCCTGGGTCCAGATTTGGCGGGGCTTGTTCTTCTCGGTGCCCAGCGGGTTGATGAAGTACAGGCCCTTGTCGTTGGTGATGGCGGCGGAACCGCCTTGGGGCAGCTCGTTGGGCTTGGCCACGTACACGATGCGCACCTGGTAGGGCGTGCTGCGCGGGTACGGGTGGTCGAGGGCAATGACGAGCTTGCGGCGGTTGTAGTTGTAGGTAAGGTTTTTGGTTTTCTTGTCGCTCACCAGCTCTACTTTCTGCACCTCGAAGCCTTTGGCATCGAGCACCAATTCCGACTGCGGGTAGAAATGCGAGCGCAACGTGAGCAGAGCCGTACCCAGCAGGTGCTGCTTCTTGTAATCGAACCGGACATCGAGCTTGGTGTCGGTTACCTCGGTGAGAATGGTTGCAGCGGGCTGAATAGGGGCCTCCGAAGGCAGCCAGGAAGGCACCACGAGGCCAGCCGACGCTGGCGTAGCAGGCGGCGCGGGTGCGACCTTTTTATGAATTGGGGCTTTGCTAGGCAGTTTGCCTGACCCCGACGTGCCTCTTTGCGCAACAGCCAGAAACTGTACGAATAACAACAGGCTGGTAAGGCCCGGAACCAGATACTTCATGCCAACAGCTACAGACGAAAAACGCCTCAATTTCTGAATTAATTTGAGATTTGGGCTACCTTTAACCCCGCTTTCCTCCCACCCCATTCGCATTCGATGTTCCAAATCAGCACCGCCCCCGACCAAGTTTGGGAAGTAGACTATCGCGCCACCGACGCTATCATGCTCAATGGCCAGCCATTGGCTTGGGACGTAGTGGATTTGGGCAAAGGTCGGTTTCATGTGCTTTACGAAGGTCGCTCCTACAATGCGGAAGTTGTCGAAATTGACCACGCCACTAAAAATATTGTACTGGAGCTGAACGGCCAGCGCGTGGCCCTAGCAGCCAAAGACCGGTTCGACCTGCTGCTCGAACGCCTGGGCATGAGCAATGCCGCCGTGGCCCAAGTAAACGAGTTGAAAGCCCCCATGCCCGGCCTCATCGTAGATATCCGGGTGACGCCCGGCCAGACCGTGCAGAAGGGCGACCCGCTGCTGGTGCTGGAGGCCATGAAAATGGAAAATATTCTGAAAGCGCCCGCTGATGGCACGGTGGGCAGCGTGAAAGTGACCCTGCGCGACAACGTGCAGAAAGGTCAGGTGCTGGTGCAATTCACCTAGCGCTGGCCGCCAATAGTTAGTTTGAACTAATCAATCCCCTCGACTTGAAATACAATCGCATCCTTCTCAAGCTCAGCGGCGAAGCGCTAATGGGCCAGCAGCAGTACGGCATCGATGCCGAGCGGCTGATGCAGTACGCCTCCGAAATTAAGTCTGTTGCCGCGACGGGCGTGCAGGTGGCTGTCGTGATTGGCGGCGGCAACATCTACCGCGGCGTGCAGGCCGAAGCTTTCGGGCTCGACCGCGTGCAGGGCGATTACATGGGCATGCTAGCTACGGTTATCAACTCGATGGCCCTGCAAAGTGCCTTGGAGAAGCTGGAAGTGAGTACGCGCCTGCTCTCCGGCCTCACCATTCAGCGGGTGTGCGAGCCATATATCCGGCGGCGTGCCGTGCGGCACTTGGAAAAGGGCCGGGTGGTGATTTTTGGGGCTGGCATCGGCTCACCTTATTTCACCACGGATTCGGCGGCTTCGCTACGAGCAATTGAGATTGAGGCTGATGTGGTACTGAAAGGTACCCGCGTGGATGGTATATATACGGCTGACCCGGAAAAAGACCCTTCGGCTACTCGCTACGCCGAAATCACGTTTGATGAGGTACTGAGCAAGAATCTGAACGTGATGGACATGACGGCCTTCACGCTCTGCAAAGAGAATAACCTGCCCATCATCGTGTTCGACATGAACACGCCCGGCAACCTGGAGCGCCTGCTGAACGGCGAGGCGATGGGCACACTAGTGAGCGACGGCGGCACTGGCCATGGCCGCGATGGCCGTAAGCCGGTCCTCGATGCCAAGCAAAGCCTCCTGCAGCCGCTGGTGGGCAACCAACCGGAACAAGCCTAATTTTTAGTTGTCAGGTGTTCGTTGTCCGTTGTTAGTTTGCAGCGGAAAACTGATAACCGGGCCTGACAACTGATAACTAATAATTGACAACTCACTAAAATGGACGAAGAAATTCAGTTTTACCTTGATGAGCTCGCCGAGTCGATGAGCAAAGCGCTGGCGCACGTAAACGTGGAAATGAGCCGTATCCGGGCGGGCAAGGCCTCGCCGGCGATGCTTGACGGTTTGCGCGTGGATTACTACGGTACCCCCACCCCTATCGGCCAGATTGCGACCGTGACGGCCCCTGATGCCCGCTCGCTGCTCATCAAGCCTTGGGAGAAAAATATGGTGAGTGAGGTGGCCAAAGCCATCAAAAACAGCGACCTGGGCCTGAACCCCGTGTCGGACGCGGATGGGGTGCGCCTCAACATTCCAGCCATGACGGAGGAGCGCCGCCGCGAGTTGGTAAAGCAAGCCAAGAATGAATCGGAAGCCGGCAAAGTACGGGTTCGGGGCATCCGCAAGGATGTGAACGAGTCGCTGCGCAAGCTGCTGAAGGAAGGTGCTTCGGAAGATGCCGTGAAGAGCGCCGAAGAGAAAGTACAGAAAACGACGGATTCTTACATTGCCGAGGTAGAGAAGACCTTCAGCAAGAAGGAATCGGAGATTATGACCATCTGATTTGGTCTTTCGGAAATGAAAAGCCCGGCGAATTATCGTCGGGCTTTTTTTGTGACGTTTATTTTACGCAGTGCCTCGCAGAGCTATTCTATTTGGTCAGTTCAGCTTCGACGGCGGCGGGTACCAAGTAACGGATGCTGCGGCCGGCGCGCAGGCTTTCGCGGATATAGGTAGCCGAAATGTCCAGTAGCGGCGCGGCCATAATTTGTACGCGAGGAAACGGAGTTAAATCGGGACTGAGCGACCCAGGCCGGGGATATACGTAGATATCGACTTCAGCCAGCAAGCGGGCTGATTCGTGCCAGCGCGGGAGGCCGGGGAGGTTATCGCTACCCATCAGCAGCACAAAATCGTGCGCGGGGTGGCGCTGGCGCAACGCATCGAGCGTGGCGATGGTGTAGCTGGGGCGCGGCAGGCCGAATTCGATGTCTTCGGCACGCAGGCGCGGGTTATCGGCAATAGCGAGCTCCACGAGGTGCAGGCGCTGGGTGTCGGGCAGCAGGTCGGCGGCGGCTTTGAAGGGATTGTGGGGCGTGACTACGAGCCAGACTTCGGCCAAATCGGTGCGCGTGGCAAAATGCTCGGCCAGAATGAGGTGGCCGATATGCACAGGATTGAACGAGCCGAATAGCAGGCCTATCCGGCGGCTGCTCATACGATGGCCGGCTCGCCGCTGATGAACTGGCGCACCAGCTTTTCGGCGTGGTCGGTGGCTTCGTCGAGGTTGTCGTTGACAACGGTCACGTCGAACCGGCTTTCGAAACCAAGCTCGAAATTAGCCTTGTAAATCCGCGAAGAAATGCTGGATTGCGAGTCGGTGGCACGGGCTTGTAAGCGCTGCTCCAGAACTTCGATGGATGGTGGGCGGACGAAAATAGCCAGCGCCCGGTCCTTATAGAACTCCTTGATGCTGAGGCCACCCTTCACGTCGACATCGAGGATAGCGTGTTTGCCATTGTCCCAGATGCGTTCGATTTCGGACTTCAGAGTGCCATAGAATGCGCCCTCGTACACTTCCTCCCACTCCACAAACTCGTCGTTGCGGATTTTGTCCTGAAAGTCCTGAACGGAGATGAAATGGTAGTCCTTGCCCTGCACTTCGGCCCGGCCGCGACGGTCGCGGGTGCAGGCGGAAATGGAAAAGCTAAGCTCGGGCAACCGGTCCATGAGGCGGTGCACGATGGTTGTTTTGCCAGCGCCCGAAGGGGCCGAAAACACAATGATTTTGCCTTGCATCGCGCAAAGCTACCGGTATTAGGCCATTTGCGCACCTACACGGGCCAAAATGGCATCGTGCAACGTAGCAGGAATGGGCTGCCGGGTTACGCGCTGGTTCAAAAAACCGATGAACACGCGCTGCTTTTCGATGTCGTCGAAGCAGGGCGAGCAGTCCGTGGCGTGGTCGTAGAGGTAATCTTCTTCCTCGGCGGTCAGGGGCTGCCCTTCGATGAGTTGGTCTAGTACAGTATTCACTCGTTCGCAGTCGGGGCCATCAGCTAAAATGGGGGCCGACGTGTTGGTTTCTTTAGTAGCAGATTGGTTCATAATTGAAAATGCAGGAAAGGGGTGAGAAGCAATGAAGTATGTAGCCGAGAATAATGCGTCCCTGTTGAAGACGTTAATTATTCTCGGCCTCGGTTAGTTCCGTGTCGTCGTCTATTCCATCATTGCCATATCCCATTGACTGGGCGTATTTCTCCAGCTTATCCTTGAGGAAATTGCGGGCCCGGTGCAGGCGTGAGCGCACCGTACCAATCGGAATATCAAGCACTTTGGCCATTTCCTCGTAGGTAAAACCTTCGAGGTCACAGAGGATAATGACGGTGCGAAAATCGACCGGCAAAGAATTTAGCGCGCTGGCAACTTCGTCTCCAATCAGGTCGCGGGCCGACTGCTGGCGCATATCGGACGAGGAAGCGCCGATTTCGCCTTCGGCCTCCACGTCGTCGGGGTTGTAATAGCCCTCAATTTCGCTGTAGTCGACCTTGGCGGGCTGCTTGCTTTTCTTGCGGAAGTCGTTGATAAACGAATTCTTAAGAATGCGAAAAAGCCAGGCTTTGGCGTTAGTACCGGGCTCAAAGTACTCGAAGAAGCGGTACGCTTTGAGGTAGGTTTCCTGCACCAGGTCGTTGGCATCATCCTCGTCGAGGGTGAGGCGGTAGGCAAAATTGTAGAGCGGGTCGAGCACAGGCATGAGTTCGGCCTGAAAACGCCGGTCTTTTTCCTCTTTGCTCAGTTTGACCCGTTCGGGGGAATCGCTCATACAGGTGGGCGGGGGGAATTGCAGGCCGAAACCTACGAAGGAATAGGGGATTATGACAACAGCACCGGCGTATGACGCTACTCGGAAAGGTGGGGTGGCCGAGTTGCTTCACGCCAAAACCGCCCGCGACACAGCGCTACCGGCAGCCAACACAGGCCAAAAGTAACGAGGCGCAACGTGCGGCGCATTGCCCGATGTACGGATTGCAGCATCTGCTAGGTTGCGCCCAATCAATAATGCAGCAAACTAACTGGCCGAATCAGCCATTGTTCACTGCTAGATAGCATTTATTGCTCGGCTAATAATGGTGCCCAGGCAGCCACCCGCGCCGCCACTGCTGCTGCCTCAATGGCCCGAATGCAGGTGCAGGCGGCGGGCGCGGTACGGCAGTCATCGCAATTGAGCTTGTCGAACACCATGAATTCGGCGTGCGGGCCCAACGGGCCCCAGCGGCCGGGGTGCATGGGCCGGATGGGCGGGTACAGGCCCAGCGCGTGGCGGCCCAGCGCGGCAGCTAGGTGCAGTGGGCCGGTGCTGCCGGCCACGAGGCCATCGGCGGCGGCGATGAAGGCGATGAACTGCGGCAGGCTAAGCTGGCCGGTGAGGTTGGCAGCGAGGAAGGCGGCATTTTCCTGCAGCCAGATGGCTAGCTCCTCCCCTTCTGCGGCCGTGCCGGTGATGAAGACGCGGTGGCCGGCGCGGTGCAGCACGCGGGCGAGTTGGGCGAAATTGTCGAGGCCCCATTCGCGGGCGCTGCCCCGGCTGCGCGGATGCAGGATGACGTTGAGTTGACCGAGCTGGCGCTGCTGGAGCAACTGCTGGAACTGTGAAGCCAGCGGCTCGGTGGCGTGCAGGTGCACCAGATGCGCTATTTCGGTTAATGAAGGCTCGGAAGTATCGCCTAGCGGCTGGAGCAGCTTGTGGTTTAGTTGAGCTTCGTGCAGTGGCGAGTGGCGGCGGCTGAGGGCCACCAGCCGGTTGCAGGTGAGCCAGTGCTGCCAGCGGTTGCGGGTGCCGATGCGCAGGGGGATTTTGGCCTTTTGGGCGAGGCGGGCGAGGGTTCTGTTGGGGAAGACGTGGATGATGGCGGCGGCTTCATAGGCGCACAGGGATTCCAGCTGGGCTACTTCGGGCTGTTTCAGCAGCTCATCCAGGTTCAGGAAATCATCGACCCACGGGCAGGCGGCGGCTACCGGCGCGGTGTAGGTGCGGCCGATGAGCACCACCCGGCAACCGGGGAATAACTGCTTGAGCCGCCCGCACACCGGCAGGGTCAGGACCACGTCGCCGATGGCGTCGGTACGGGAGACGAGGAAGGTGAATTGTTTTTCCGGGCTCATGCTTCGGCTTGTTCGGTGCGGGTTTTCAGCTTGGCAAATTTTAGGAATACGCCCCAGGCCGAGATGCCGGCAATGCACAGGCCTGCGAACCCATCGAGAAAACCGAGACGGAAGATGTAGCCGTGCACGAATTTCCAGAGCGGCTTGAGCAGTAGGTGAAACAGGCTGGCGCGGGTACGGCCACGCAGGGCCAGCTCCTGGGCCGTGATGCTGGTGAACTTATTGAGCTGGCTGACGTGCTGCGCGATGCTGTGGTAGCTGTAGTGCAGGGCATCGCCGGCGAGCGGGGCGGTGGTCTGGCCGGGGTTTACCTCGAATTTTTCGTGCAGGAGCAGGCCGGTCCAGCGGCCCAGGCGGCGGTCGTAGAGGCGAAGCTTGCGGTCGGGGTACCAACCGCCGTGGCGCACCCAGTGGCCGCAGTAGTTAGTGAGGCGGGCCAGCGAATAGGCCGCGTGCTGCCAGTTCTGCTTGGCTGCTCCAATTGACTGCCGCAGTTCGTCGGTCAGCACCTCGTCGGCATCGAGCTGGAGGACGT
>JAQBNT010000100.1 GCA_028288445.1 Hymenobacter sp.
AGATACCAGAAGCGTATCCTGAAGGCCGACCCGTTCGAAGTGCTGCCAGTACGTTGGTTGTCATCCTGCGCTCTGCTCAGGATGACAGATGTGAGTCTGTCTAGTAACCCTCTTCCTTGCTGGGGAACTCGCGGCTTTTCACGTCGGCCACGTAGTGCTGCACGGCTTCGGTCATGATGTCGTGCAGCTCGGCATAACGGCGCAGGAAGCGCGGCTTGAACTCCTTGGTGATGCCCAGCAGGTCGTGGACCACGAGCACCTGGCCGTCCACATCGGGGCCGGCACCGATGCCGATGACGGGGATGGTAAGCTCCTCGGCCACTTGCTTGGCCAGGGAGGCGGGGATTTTCTCCAGCACCAGTCCGAAACAGCCGATTTCCTGGAGCAGGCGGGCATCTTCGAGCAGCTTCTGGGCCTCGGCTTCTTCCTTGGCGCGCACGCTGTAGGTGCCGAACTTGTAGATGGACTGCGGCGTGAGGCCAAGGTGGCCCATCACGGGGATGCCGGCCGTGAGGATGCGTGTGATGCTGTCTTTAATCTCGGCTCCGCCTTCGAGCTTGATGCCGTGGCCGCCCGACTCTTTCATGATGCGGATGGCCGAGCGCAGCGCCTCCGACGAGTTGCCCTGGTAGGAGCCGAAGGGCATATCGACCACCACGAAGGCGCGCTTCACTGCCCGCACCACGCTCTGGGCGTGATATATCATCTGGTCGAGGGTGATGGGCAGGGTGGTTTCGTGGCCGGCCATGACGTTAGAGGCCGAGTCGCCCACGAGCAGCACGTCGATGCCGGCCCCGTCGAGAATCTGGGCCATCGAGTAGTCGTAGGCCGTGAGCATGGATATTTTTTCCCCCCGCTGCTTCATGGCCAGCATTTGGTGGGTGGTAATGAGTTTGACTTCCTTGTGCTGGGACATGGCGGGCAGGCAGGTTTGCGAGATAAAAGGCCGTTTGGTGGGGCAAAGCTGGCAACAATTTCGTTAGCCCGCGCCGTGCGCCCAGCAAAAAGCCCCTGGCCGAAGCGCAGGGGCTGAAAACGAACCGTACCGGTGGCCCGCGCCTACTGGTATTGCGCGTAGCGGTTGCGGTTTAGCTTAAGGTCCTGCAACAGGCTGCTCTTGGCCGCGATGGTGAAGTTGTAGCCCTTGAGCTGGCCGAAGGGAATCCAGGTGCCGTTAATCTGCCAGCAGTGCAGGTCGCGGAAAAAGGACACGGTAGGGAAGGTGACGGCCTGACTGGTGAGGTCATACCCAAAACCGGTATTGAAACGCAGGTTTTCGGTGAGCTTGATGGAGCCGTCGGCCCGAATGGTGTTGAGGGCCAGCAGGGGCGGGCGCGGGTTGTTCTTGAGGTACTCGGAGGTGAGCGGCACGGCATTGGTAGAATAGCCGGCGGAGTACGACACGTTGAGCTCCCACGGAATGTCGAAATCGACGTAGTCGGCGTAGTAATTGGGGCCCACCGCGCCCAGGCTGGGGTTGTTGGCCGGGGCCACGGCGCGGGGAACTGCGCTTTTTTTCTTGCCGCTGGCCGGGTTGAAGGTGTAATTGGTCTGGAAAGTGGCCGTGGCTAGGCGCAGCAGCCTGCGCGGGTCAGCCTCAAAGAGGAATTTGGTGGTGGGCCGGCCCTGGCTGTCGCGCTGGTACGCCTCGAAGCTGGCCCCGCTGTTGAGGCTGAGCTTCTTGGCGATTTGGGTGCGGAAAATCACGTTCAGCGGCGTGAGTTTCTGGACGCCGGGCAGGGCAGCAAAATTGTAGCCGATGTTGAAATCAAGCCCGTCAATCAGGCTTACTTTTTTGAAGGGGTTGAGGCCGGTGGTGTCTTTGGAGTCGCGCACCTTCATCTCCACCGAGTTTTGCAGGCTGAAGGAAACCTGGCTCTGCCGCGAGCCGCCAGGCACCGAGTACAGGAAGTTGCTGTAATTATTGAAAGCGTAGCTGTTGAGAATGGCGGCGTCGGCGGGGTTGTTGGCGAATAAGGTCTGGCCGAACTGATTCGTGTAGCCTTGCAGCACGTTGGAGCCCAGTGGGTACACGCTCGCATTTTTGTCCAGAGGCGGGGCGTAGGCGTAGTTTAGGCTGGGCGTAGCCTTATGGCGGATGGCCTGAATTTTATGCGTGCCCTTGCGCACCACGGTGCCGTAGAACGTGGTGTTCAGGCTCAGGGCCGCCGAGTAGCCGTAGACGCGGTTGAAGCCGTACGTGGTGTCGATGCGCACGGCTTGGGCCACGGGGCTGTAGCTGTAGTTGAGCTTCTGGGCAAACCACACTTCGCTGTACGACACCGACGGGCTCAGCTTGAGGTGCGGGCCGATGGAGTAAGAGCCCAGCCCGATGCCGAACTGGTGCTGAATGCCGTTGCGGGAGTTGGCCAGCAGCCGGCCGATGTTGGCAAAGCTCACCGGAATGTTGGTGTCCGTGTTGGTGCCGCCCAGCAGGGGCAGGCCGTTGCTCAGGGTACGGGCCGTAAGCACGTTGCTCAGCTCGTTGCGGGCCGTGAGGTTGTAGCTAAAGGTGAACTGCTCGTAGCTGTTGGTGCCCAGCTTGCCGCCCGCCCCCGGCTGAATGCCAAACCACTGGTACGGGTACTGCCGGGCTAAGCCCACGCTGATGTCGGGCAGCACGAAGGTCATTCTGCCGTCGGTGCCCTGGCTCTGGCTGGCTTTGATATCGTAGTTCCAGGGCGAGTTCCGAATCTGCTTCGAGTAGCCGATGCTGGAGCTGAACTGCGTGGACAGGTAGCGGCGGGCATCGAAGCTGTTCACCTTGTTGAAGCTGCTGGTGCCGGCGTTTACGCTGGCCGTGAAGCGGCCGCCGCCGGGCTTGGGCACCGGCGTATGGTTCCAGGTCACCCAGAACGAGTTGGCCGAAGGCGGCTTGATGTAGACCGGCGTGGTCGTGAGGGCATCGGTGGCCAGGATGGCGTTGAGCGGCCGGTTTGAGAAGCGGAAGTTGAAATTGCCCTGGTAGGTGTAGCGCTTCAGGTACGAAAAATCGGCCGTGGCCCCGAAACCGCCCCAGGTCTGGGCGTTGCCGGCGTAGATGTCGCCGGTGAGGCGAATGCCGATGTAGTCATTCGGGGCGAAGTAGTAGCCGCCGTTGGTGAGGTAGTAGCCCCGGTCGGCGGCCTGCCCGAAGGTCGGAATCAGCACCCCCGAGCCCCGGCTCTTGTTCGGAGTCGGGAAGAAGCCAAACAGGAAGCCCAGCGGTGTGGGAATGTCGCCAATCACGAGGTTGAACGGCCCGGTCACCACTTTCTCGCCCGGAATCACCTTCATGCGTTTGGCCTGAATGTAGAAGTGCGGGTGCTCCAGGTTGCAGGTGGTGTAGCGCCCCAGCAGGCCGTTGATGTCGCCGTTGGGCATGCGTTTGATGGTGGAGGCGCTCACGTAGCCTTCGCCCTGGGTGGTCACGGCCTCGGTCACCTTGGCCTTTTTGCTCTTGAAGTTGTAGGCAATGCTGCCGGCCGTGTACAGGCCGCCCTTGTCCTTGAGCACGGGCCGGCCTTCCAGCTTGTGTTTCAGCGAGTCGAGCCGGCCGTCGGCCTGCATGGTGTTGGTGCCGTAGTTGATGGTGATGAGGTAGGCCTTGAGGTCGGTGTCGCCATACGTCACGCTGGACTTGTTGTAGAGCCGCGCCACCTTCTGGTTCACATCAAACTGAATAGAATCCTGCGCCTTGTAGTTTATCGTGCTCTCAATCTGGCCCTTGGGCCGGGCCGCCACTTGCAATGAGTCGTTGGCGCGGCGCACGCCGTTCACCAGCCCGCTGGTGTCGGTGGGCGCGTTGAGGCCGCT